>NZ_JAYGIF010000007.1:0-110993 GCF_034931345.1 Pseudanabaena sp. CCNP1317
GAAGGAAGGCAATATATCGAGATTGATCGATGGTTCCCTAGCTCTAAAACTTGCCATGTATGCCTAAATCGAGTTGATAACCTCACTCTTGATGTTAGGGCATGGACTTGTAAGCATTGTGGTACTCACCATGACCGTGATGTAAATGCAGCGATAAACATTAGAAATGAAGCCTTGCGGATACTTCGACTCGGCTCAGTACGAGTTATCTCGTTAGGAACTAGCGAGTCTGCCTGTGGAGGAGATGTAAGTCGATCTGGTAAAACTTCGGTTTTGTTGGACGCTATCCCCGTTGAATCAGGAAGCCAGCTCTGTACCGCCTAAGCGGTCAGCGTCTGGTAGTTCACTCCTTAAATTCAACCAAAAGGTAAGTGGCGGCGCTTCGCGCTGCCACTTACCTTTACCCAAGAATTAGTGATGCGGCGCTTCGCGCCGCATCACTAATTCTTGGGTGGGAAGGGAGTATCATTTGTTTGTAAATTCAACATTTCTCTCTGCACATGCATTCCAATTATTAAGGCATCTCTCAATAGAGAACTATACTGATTAGCCTGATTTTGAATTTCCAATGATTGTAAGGTGATCAGATTCTGCTCAATATTGTCAAAAAGCTGACGATCACCACTGAAAAAGACCTGATGCTCTCGCAGAATTTTTTCAGTAGTCAAACCACAAATTAGGCTATCCCTAGTTAGTTCTAGGGCTTGCAGGATATCCTCTCGATGATTGAGGTTTGCTGATTGATTACCAACAGACTTTAGGCGATCGCAAATATCAACAGCGACAAGTACTTGATTATATTTATCCACTTCATCGAGAAGATGGGATAAACAAGTCATTTTTTTAGATCTTGTCCAAGCGAATAGATTCCAAACTATAAATAGAACCAATGTAAGCGTAAATATAAAAACAGCAAATCCAACTTGAGCCTGACGATTGTTGATGGGTCTACCAAGATATTGAAAAATCAAAATACTAATTGGCAAACTAAAAATTGAAATTAAGAATAAAGTGATAGCTTCACTCAGTAGGAAAGGAACTAAATATCTAGGGTTTTTAAATCTAGTAATTCGATAAGCACTTCCAATGGATAACAGGCTAATTTCTTTTCCTGTGATCCTTTCTAAATCCTGTTCTGTAATTTGCAAATTTCTGATGTCAGGATGCATAGTTGTTAGAGAAACTCAGATTTATTGAAAAAACAAGTGCCTAATGGAATTCCAGACCGATAGATAGAAATTGCCTTCGCGAGGACGAAACAGGTCGAATTTAGAGCCAAAAGACCCAAAAAATGGTCTGAGCGTCCAAGCCATCTGACTACCAACAAAAGCATAAAGTCCCAGCCAGAACTTTAAAATTGATATCCGAACTTTGCGATTTTTGTCAATGGCTGTATCTTCTATCATCAACTCTTTATCTGAGGCAATGGTTTCCACCTTTGGCAGCAAAACTTGATAAAGAAAGTAAACTCCAATAATTCCTGTTAATGTGAATATAGCAACATTTAACAACAGAAAAAAGGAATAATTATCCGTTGTAATCAAGAAGAACAAGGTGACTGGCGCAAAGCCAAATAGTAAAGTACTGGTAATCGTCACGGCACAAAGCAAAATAGCCGCATATTGACTCAGACGAGTTTTTGCACCGAAGTAAACATTAAAGAAATAGAGTGCAGGCAGGCAAATTGCCAAGGTGATTAGAAATAGAAACGGTAGTTTAGCTGCGGATGACAAAACCTGCATCCAAGAGCTAACTGCACCAATTAGTCCACCATAAATTGCTAAAAATATAGAACTACAGACCAACAAACCAAATATTTTGGTGTTGATCTTAATGCCATCATAGATTTCTTGAATAAACTGATCGCGATCGCTAAGTAACTCAATAAGAACTGAAAAAAACGGCATAATTTTTTGGGGATGAAGTTAAACTTGCTAACTTTGGACATGTTTAATAAATAAAAAGTTCCTTGCTTCATGCAGCCTATCTTATAGCAATTACTGATCAAACAAGCCACAAGAAAAACATTGAAAGTGTTGCTTTGCAACACTTTCAATGTTTTTCTTGTGGTTCATTTGGTGATACAGAAAAAAGTTTTAATTTCGTATGGTTTAAATGTGATTGTAAAGTAGTTTAAAGTAGTTTTATCTCGTGAAATTATAGTATTCCTCTTTTCCATTAAATTGCATTCCCAAATCTTATCTGTTTGCAAAAGTAGATCTGAAATCTCAATATTGGTTTCAGTGGGTTTACCATGGGACTCATAAAATCGCATAATCCAACCTGACTGATCTTGCGATCGCTTAAAAGCCGAGAGAATGATGTTTGGAGCAGAAACTTGCAAAAAGCTTTGTTGGCTTGCTTGAATTGGTGAACTTTGGAGAACCAGTGGATTATTCAATTCCTGAGCAAGTTGAACAATATTTGCTTCGCGCCAATCTCCTTGGTGAGGAACTAGTCGATAAGTAAATTCGTGCTTGCCGCGATCGCTATTTGGAGTCGGCCAGCTAGGGCTACGCAGCAACGTAAGCCTCAGACAGTCGGGCTTAGCGTCATATCCATACTTACTATCATTGAGAATGCTTAAACCCAAACCAAAAGGGTATTCTCCCGACGAAAGCGGGAGAATACCCTTTTGGTTTGGGGAAAATGCAATATCTGCCCAATATTGAGCAGGAACTTCCCATTTAGCTTTGGCTACAGATGTTTCACCTAAAGTACTACGCTGGATCGTTCCCATTGGGATTTCGTAAGTTGCGTAGGTTGATTGCCAATTTACAGGAAAAGCAACTTTGACTAAAGTATATTCCTCTTGCCAATCAACCCAATTTTGTACGGTAATAAATGCTTCAAAGGCAGTTAGTTGAATCTCTTGGATAAAGGTTGAATTACGGAATTTCTGAATAATGCGTAAGGATACTAGTAAACTACAATTTTCAACGATCTCAATTGATTCAAGGGTTGCAGATTCTAATTTTTTGTTTTCGTAATCTGGATCAATATTCCATGCATCCCAATATTGTCCTTTGTCTTCAAAAAACTGCAATTCACTAGCTGATCTGAGTATTGACCTTTGCGATCGCTTATCAAATATTTGCGCGATCGCCCCAGTCTTGAGATCAATCTCTACTTGAAGATATTGATTTTCTAGATAGTATTTATCACTGTCAGAATCAATCTTCAAAAATGCATCAGTCTCAGTGATGCCAGATTCAAGCTCAGTAAATCCAAAACTAGGAATATTTTCTAACCAGCACAAGGAATTATCTGGCATTCTAATGAGTTGAGATCGCTGCCAGTTAAGGAAATTCCATGCTTGCAGATTTGTGCTTTCTAAAATTGTGTGAGGGAGAAGGTGATCGCAGATTTCCCTTACTTCAGTCCAAGTGCGATCGGCATCAGCAAATACTTCTGGAATCGATGTCCCTGGCAAAATATCATGAAATTGATTGAGTAATAATCCTTGCCATGCTTGTTCTAATTGAGCTTGAGGATAGGTAATTTTATTGACTAGAGAAGCGATCGCGCTATATTTTTCGGCATTACCTAGGAGAACTTCCACTTGACGATTTTGCTTCTTCTGATCGGCTTTAGTAGTAAAAGTGCCGCGATGAAACTCTAGATACAGTTCATCTTGCCAAACTGGTAAATCTGTGGGTAGTTTTGCTTTCACCCCTAACAGAAAATCTTCTAATGTGCTAGGTTGCATCTTAAAAAAGATTGGCGAATCAGCCCACTTACGTCCTAGGTTGAGCATATCTGCAGTTGGTCCTCCACCATGATCGCCAACTCCATAGAGCCATGCAGTTTCGGGGATATCGTGTTTTTCTTCTTGGTTGGCAAGATATTTAGCGATCGCGACAGGTTCCAATCCCTGACCAATTTCGTTACTAAAATAAGTGAAAATTTGACTTCCATCCACGCCTTCCCACCAAAAGATTTGATGAGGGAATTTGTTGGTATCATTCCACAAAAGCTTTTGGGTAACGAATGCTTCAAAACCACTTTTTAAAAGGATTTGTGGCATTTGCCAATGAAAGCCAAAGGTGTCAGGTAACCACGCAATTTTGACTTCTTGATTAAATTTCTCTCGAAAATATTCCTGCCCATAGAGAATCTGCCTGATTAAAGACTCTCCACTCGGCAAATTCCCATCAGGTTCTACCCACATCCCACCAATGAGTTCCCATTTACCATCTGCCACTGCTGTTTGAATACGAGTAAATAATTCAGGATATTCCTGCTCCATCCATTGATAGGAAACAGCCGTACTCTGATTAAAAATTAGCTCTGGATACTGCTCTTGCAAATTCAATGCTGACGTAAAAGTACGCTGCATCGCATTTTTAGTTTCAGCGATCGCCCATAACCAAGCCACATCGATATGTGAATTACCAAGAATATAGATTTGGCGTTGTTTGAGAAATTCGCTATATTGCAAAAGTGGTTCGCGAATTTCGGCTAGTTTCTCGAAGAAGCGATCGCTTGCGATCGCTTCACACAAGTCAAATAAAGCAATTAAATTCCTAGTAGCAGTTTCTAATGGTTGTAAATCCATTTGATGTTTAGTAAAAGCTGGAATATAGGTTTGGAGAACCTCTAATTCAGTAGCAAACTGATCTGGGTCACAGGCTTGATCAGGATACTCAAAAACTAGTTCTGAAAGCTGTAAAGCGCCAATATCATGCTTAGGACTATTAAGCTTGATCTCTAGAGTAAATTCATCACTAGGTTTGGCATGATCAGTTAATAAAATTCGACATTTCTGATCAAACAAATCACCTTCTTGGACTTTTTGATTGTTAACCCATATCTCACAAATATCTGCCCACCAAATTAGATTTAAGCGAATAGTTGCACCTACTGTTGATAATCCTGCATAATTTTCTGGAACTAGCCAAATTTGTCTTAAACAAATATTTTCTTCCCTTTGCAAGAAAGATAGCATTGGTTTATTTTGCTTAGAATTTACCGTTGCTAAATCCTCCCAAACTTCTTGTTTATTTTGTCTTTGCCAATTACCGAGTATTGATAAATGCGATCGCAATTTTAATTTACTAATAACTTGAGATAAATTTTCTACTAGAGTAGTCACCGTATAAACTCCTATTTTCCATGAGATCTAGCCAACCGCAAAATCAGTATACTTGCGTAGGTTAGGTGGATCAAAAGCAAGAACAATATTTTCTTTAGGAACACCTAATTCCACTAATTGATTTGCGATGCCAATTTCTGTTCCATCCTGCTGAATCCAAATTTTGCCATCAATAATGTCAAGATGAAGAACAACACCATAGACTCGTTTAGATGCTCGCCAGCCAACATAAATAAGTTGGTAATGGTCTCGTTCAGTATCAAAAATAGTTTGAGCTTGAATACGTTGATCCCACGCAAGACTAGCTCTTTCTATTAATAGATTTTGAATGTATTGACGGTATTGGGTAATGGTATCCATTTGGCAATAGTCTCCTGATCAATGTCGTAGGTAATTAGATAAACAGTGTTTTGTTGCATAAGCTCTTGTACTAATGTAGTGTCAAAAAATTTGTCATATAGGTTGTCTGGAACAGCTAGGTATAAAATACGGTCTGGTTCAATTTTTTGGAGTGCTAGGCGATAGGTGATAAATTGTCCTAACGCTCCATAAAATTCAGATATTTTTGATGGACTTAAAAAGCTTTTGATTTCTATCGCAATTTTAGTCTCTCCTTGTTCAGCAGCAATGATTTTTTCTGCTCCCAAATCAATGGCGAGATCAAAGCTATCTGCTTGCAATGCATAAGGATCGTGAGTTATTTGCCAGTTTTCTTTCTGTAAAGCAGTTTTTACAATTTGATGGAATAGATCACGGGCTGACATAAATTTGCTCCTATATATTTTATTTTATCCCATGTTGTTAGAAATTAGATTGAGTGATTGCTTATACCCTGTGCAGCGATCCATGCTGTAGTCCAAGCATTTTGAAAATTAAAACCACCCGTCACACCATCAATATCTAATATCTCTCCTGCAAAAAATAAACCTGAGCAAATCTTACTTTCCATCGTCTGAAAGTTAACATCTTGCAAGCGAATACCGCCACAAGTGACAAACTCTTCTTTAAATACACCTTTACCCGCGATCGCATATTCACTAGCGGTTAATACATTTACAATTTGCTGAATTGCTTTATTAGAAATATCTGCCCAGCGTTTCTCTAATTCCACTTCTGCTTTATCTAGCAAATATTCCCATAAACGTAGCGAGATCTCAACGGGACAATAATTAGAGATAAACTTTTTCGGCTGATCGTTTTTTGCATTTAAGAGAATTTGCTTCACTGCTTCTACTTTGAGCGTCGGAATCCAATTAACAGCTAATTTGGCTTGATAGTTACAATCGTGTAATTCTCGCGCAGCCCATGCCGACAACTTCAAAACGGCGGGTCCACTCAATCCCCAATGCGTAATTAACAAGGCTCCCGATTGTTCTAATTGATTGCGAGACTTTTTCTTCTCATTACTAGGATTTGAAGTTAGAAGCTTAACTGTGGCGGGATTTATGCTTACGCCTGCGAGTTCATGTAGTTTAGAATCCTTGATATTAAAGGTGAAAAGTGAAGGTACAGGAGGCTCTAGTTCATGACCTAGCGATCGCGCGATCGCATAACCAGATGGGCTGCTACCTGTAGCTAATAATAGGCGATCGCAAACTAGATTTTCACCATTTTTAAGAATCACATCAAATTTGCTGTCGCCGAGATGCTCAATCTTCTGCACTAAAACATTATTGCGAAGAAAAACACCAGCTTTTTTAGCCGCAAACATCAAAGCTTCCACAATCGTTTCTGAATCATCAGTAACAGGAAACATACGACCATCAGATTCTGTTTTTAACTTTACGCCTTCGGCATTAAACCAGCGCACTACATCCAATGGTTGAAAGCGAGAAAATGCACCCCGCAAAGCTTTGCCGCCTCTGGGATAGTTTTGTACTAATTGTGAAGGTTCAAAACAGTGATGCGTAACATTGCACCTTCCTCCACCTGAAATTCGCACCTTCGCAAGCGGTTGTCGTCCTGCCTCTAATAAAGTTACCCGCGTATGTGGTGCTTGCGCTGCATGAATTGCCCCAAAGAAACCTGCTGCCCCGCCACCAATTACTACAACTTCTGTACTTGCCATGCTTAATTCCTAATAAGATAGGCAGTGCATAGCACTGCCTATCTTAGATTTTACCATTTCGACAAGATTGAAAAATATTGATTACTTCTTGAGGTACTTGCTTAGTTTCTCTGGCGGCGGTGTCAATTTTGAGAAAATCAGCAAAGGTATATTGCGATCGCAGTTTGTCTAAACTACAAGTACAGAATTCTTTACTATTGGTAAATTCACAACCTTTCATAAAAGTTTTGATTACCTCTTGGGGATATTCAAACTTCTCTTGTTTAACGGGTTGACTCTCCTCAGCCCACGACATAGAGATTCCACTACTAGCTAGGACAAGTGTACTGAGAGATAGGACTAGATGATGACGCATATTTCACTTGAATGGTAATTTCGGTTACGCGCTAGGACTCTGATTTTATAATAAGCGCTACCTAAAACCCACAAATTGCAAAGGACATTTTGTACCAATTCTAAGTTTTATAGGGTGGAGATGACCATATTTCTATCATCAGGATGACTGCATTGATTGCGGTTTCGTGACAACATCTAATATGGATACTCTGTTTTGCCTGAGCGTTTGAATGAAATCTCCTGACCGTTTACTAATTGTTGATGATGTGCCAGACAACCTATTTCTTGTTCGCACAATTCTCGAAGATGAGGGATATGAGATCATCACATCATCAAATGGTCATGACGCTTTGAAGATTATTGAGTCAGAGCCACCAGACTTGGTTTTGCTGGATGTAATGATGCCCCTGATGGATGGCTACGAGGTTACACGCCGTATGAGGGGCATGAAGGATCTGCCCTTTATTCCGATTTTGCTAATTACAGCTTACGATCGCGCTAATGCGGTCAAAGGCTTAGATCTTGGTGCAGATGAATTTATTCGTAAGCCTATTGAGGCTGATGAGCTACTGGCAAGGGTGCGATCGCTACTGCGTTTAAAACATAGTATTGCCGAGCGCGATCGCATTGATCGCCAGAGACAGGATTTTGTCTCACGCTTGACCCATGATCTGAGAACACCGTTAGTGGCGGCGGATCGGATGTTGGGGCTTTTGCAAGATGGGGTATTGGGAGAGATATCGCCAGAAATTCGTGAAGCGTTAACGATTATGGGGCGCAGCAATCATAATTTGCTGGAGATGGTCAATAAGCTTTTAGATGTCTACCGTTATGAATCGGGCAGTAAAACCATTAATTTACAGCCGCTAGACTTAAAAGAATTGCTCAATCAAGTGGTGCAAGAACTTAAACCGATCGCTATTTCTAAAAATTTAGAACTTACTGCTGAGCTTGATGATATTGCCACGGTTAAAGGCGATCGCCTAGAACTACTGCGCGTATTTAATAATTTGATTGGTAATGCCCTTAAATTTACCGAATCTGGCAGCGTCCATGTTAGCTTAAAATTAGAGGAATCCGAGGCAATTATGGCGATCGCCGATACTGGTGCAGGGATTTCACTAGATGAGCAACCATTTTTGTTCCAAAGATTTCGCCAAGGCAACCATCAAAAACAAGGTAGTGGTTTAGGTTTATATCTATCGCACTATATTATCAATGCCCATAATGGCAAAATCTTAGTCAAATCTCCTAACCTAGACTCTCAAAAAGGTTCTACATTCTTTGTGCATTTGCCAACCATTACGTCATGAGTACCCTTCAACTTCATTATGATACGCTCCTCAGTCATTGCAGTAACCCGCTCGAAGCGATCGCCCTCTTGCGAGAATATCGTCCTTATTTTGAGCTAATTCCTAGCTTACGTCGTCCCAGTGATAGCTTAATTTCCATTCCATTCCCTGTCGTCCAGCTTACTAGCCCCAACTTAACCCAAAGTCATGTGCAGTTGGAATGTGATCTTGCTTTGATCATGTGTGACCCTGACTGGAAAGTAAAAACTGGTCAAGAAATTTTTGTGTTTATCCATCGTCCTAATGAAGACTTTTCGGCTCTCTTAAAACGTTGGCGACAAGTAGAAGTCACCCTCGGTGAAGAATATTACTGGCTATTACCTTGGAAGCATCGCAGTATTATTAGCGATCGCGGTGAATATCATTATCCTCTCTTTGTCACGCTTGATTATTCACCAGCCCGCATTGCTAAGGGTTTAGCAGGTGCATCATTACCCCATGTTAGAGCTTTGACTCCAGAAATTGATCCTCCACCTGACATGGAAGAAAATCAACAAGATCAAATTTACGATTCAACTAGTTAGAAAATGCGACTTACCTTGTGCAGTATTATCCAAAGGGCTGTAGGATGTTTACTACAGACAGGACTACGAGCCTTCTGTAGTAGTTTTACTAGAGCAAATCAATGGCTTCCCAACTGCGCGTATATGTTCCACCCCATCCCATTATTCGGCATTGGCTCACGATCGCAAGGGAGAAACATACTCCAGTTCCCCTGTTTCGGACGGCAATGGTTGAAATGGGTAAATGGCTAACCTATGAGGCAGTTCGCGAATTTTTACCTGTACAAGAAGTAAATGTCGAAACTCCCTTAGCAAATGCCTCAGGACAATTGATCGATGGTTCCATTCCTCTAGCCATTGTACCAATTTTACGAGCAGGGTTATCCATGCTCGAAGGTTGTCAAAACCTATTACCAACAGCAAATATCTATCACCTTGGTTTAGTGCGGAATGAAGAAACCCTTGAGGCTAGTTGTTATCTCAATCGTTTGCCAGAGAGACTTGAACCACAGACACGTATTTTCATCGTCGAGCCGATGATGGCTACGGGTGGCTCGATTATTACCACGCTGAAAATATTAACTGACAGAGGAGCCGATACCTCCTTGATTCGGATTATTAATGCTCTCTGCGCTCCTCCAGCACTGCAACTAATCAATCAACAATTTCCTGACGTACAAATTTATTCAGGTTGCATTGATGAAGTTGTGAATGAGAAAGGATGGATTGTCCCTGGATTAGGAGATGCAGGCGATCGCTCCTTTGGCACTGAGTAAGTTACGCATCGCGTTAAAGAAAATATCAAGTCAACCTGTTGAAACAAGCTGAAGCTTTTAGACCGCAATTTATTGTAGGGCTGGTTTTATAATCGATCTAGCTCTCACACAGGAGACCATAAATCTATGAGTGCATTAACCTTAACCCTCGATCCCGTAGTCCAAGTTTCTAGAGAACAGTTTTATCAAATATGTGCCAACAATCCTGATCTGCAACTAGAGCGTAATGCTAGTGGAGAACTCGTAATTATGTCGCCAACAGGCAGTGAAACCAGTTCTTGGAACTCAGATTTAACTACCGATCTCAATATTTGGAATCGGCAAAATCTTACTGGAAAGGTTTTTGACTCTTCAGGGGGTTTTTCGTTACCCAATGGGGCTGATCGATCCCCCGATGCTGCATGGATTCCTATCGAAAAATGGAATGCCTTTACCCCAGAACAGCGCAAAAAATTTCTGCCTATATGTCCAGACTTCGCACTGGAGCTTCTTTCTCCCAGTGATTCATGGCTTAAGGGACAACTAAAGATGCAAGAATATATGGATAACGGCTGTCGGTTGGGCTGGCTAATCGATCCCGAAAATAAGCGCGTTGCCATTTATCGCATCGGTCAGCCAGTAGAAGTCCTCGAAACGCCATCCAATCTTTCGGGTGAAGATGTCTTACAAGGATTTATGCTCAACCTAGAAAATATTTGGTCAAGCTAAAAAGGAAGCCTCGCATTGCGAGACTTCCTTTTTAAACTTTAACTGGAACTTTGATATTCTCTTCCCATTTACGTGGTGGACTAGCTCGACGAATATTTCTCCAGATTTGGGTTGCTGCTAGAGTGCCATCAGCTACAGCGATCGACACCTGATTTAACCCTTTCTTTAAATCACCTAGGGCAAAAATGCGATCGTGGCTAGTCTTGCACATATCATTAGTGACCAGATTCTGACCATCCCATTCCAAACCTTCAATACCCTTGAGGTAGTGATTAAAGTAGGTCGAACCCATACCAACTAAACCAGTAGTTGCTTCCACAATTGTGCCATCGGTTAGTTCCACGCCACTTAGTTGATGGTTTTCACCGTGAAATTTAGCGATCGGGGCTTCATACAATGGATAGCCATGCTCTGCTAACTTCTGTTTGGTCTTATCACTCACTTCACATAAACCATGAGTCAAAACAGAAATGTAAGGAGTAAACCAGTTCAACACAAAGGCAGCACCAATTTGTCCTTCTGTATTTGCAATCAGAACCGCCTTTTGATCCCACATATCAAAACCATCACAGATCATGCAGACGTGAAGCGTATAACCTGCATAATCATAGACATTCTGCATGTCTTCCAATTGTGGCAAATTGTCTATGATTCCCGAAGCTGCAATCACATACTTACTGCGAAATATAGGATAAATACTATTAGTCTTACCGACTTTTACTTTCACCGCAAAGGTTTCGCCTTCATCGGTTACTTCTTCTACATAGCCACGTAAATGATCGGCTCCCCAATCTAAGGATGTTTTCGTTCCATGATTTAAAATGTCGCGTCCGGGGGTGTGCGGATCGAGTCCGACATAGTTACGCAAGTCTTGCATCCATAGCGATCGCCCTTTACCTTTTTCGATAACTAGGCACTTGAGTCCATAGCGAGCTAAATAGATCGCCGCCGATAAGCCGCCCATACCACCACCAACGACAATCGCATCGTAGAGCGTATCAAGGCGTTCATTTAGATTTTTGCTAGAAAGTTTCATAGCCACCCCATTAAGTTAAGTACGCAAGGATAGCTATTCTCGCATTATTGAGAATAGCTATTCTTAAAAATTAGCCAACAAATGCTAAACGTGGTGCAGATACGCCTGTAGACTCAGAACCTTTGAGGTAAGCCAACATAGTGTCAGCATCAGAGACTTCAAAAGGATCGGTAGGACAGTTGTCAGAGAAACCAGGTTCTACGAAGATTTTTTCGATCTTACTATCATTAACCAACATCGAATAGCGCCAAGAACGAAGTCCAAAGCCGATATTAGACTTATCAACTAGCATTCCCATCTTGCGAGTAAATTCGCCAGCACCATCGGGCAACAAGAATACATTCTTAGCACCGACTTCTTTGCCCCATTTGAACATAACGAAAGCATCGTTAACAGATACACAGATAACTGCATCAACACCTAATCCCTTGAACTCTTCGTAAAGTTCTTCATAACGAGGCAAGTGATTAGATGAACAGGTAGGAGTGAATGCACCGGGTAGGGAGAAAACTACAACTTTCTTACCAGCAAATAGATCTTGAGTAGTTTTGTCTTCCCAACGATAAGGGTTAGGTCCTTCTACGGACTCATCGCGTACACGAGTTTTAAAAACAACGTTTGGTACGGTTTCGATAGCTGCCATATTTTTCTCTGGATTTGATACTTATCTGAACAAATCTAAGAATAATTCTTATTTACAAATTAGTCAATAGCCATAATTACTTAATACTTATAAAAAGTTTAATAAACTTGTAGTTCTTAGATAGAAATGATATAGTGACAATCCAAGTAATTAAGCAGACTCGTCGCTTAAAGAAATTTTTAAAAGCCGATCACCAAATTTTCAAAGCTGCAAATCAAGCCCATAAGGACTTGATCAGAAAATTCGGCGAGAATCAGGAGGAAGTTTATATGCAGAAACAAGCGGATCGGGTTGTCCAAATCTTAAAATCCAAAGGGTTGCGGGTCACGCCCCAGCGTTTTGCTGTTTATGCAAATTTACTCGATCGCCAAGATCATCCAACCGCAGAGCAAATTTTGAGTGATCTCAATCAAAATGCACCTACTTCTTCTCAAGCAACAGTTTATCTCTCGCTTCAGACCCTACGTGATGCGGGCTTAGTACGTGAGGTATTACTAGAGCAGGGGGTTTGTCGTTATGATGCCAATGTGGAGCCTCATCACCACTTTCGTTGTAGCTGTTGTGGTGAAATCGAGGACATTGCTTGGAATGCCTTTGAAGGATTAGGTTTTAAGCAAATCCGCACAGGTTTAAAAGTCAATAGCTATGAAGTCACTGTCAGTGGTATTTGCGATCGCTGCCAAGACTAAAAAAATGTAAGTTCGACGAAAGCGAAAAATGGTAAGAATCGCTAAGCGATTCTTACCATTTTTCGCCATTTGCGTCGTGCTTTGCACGACGCAAATGGCTGTATCGAACTCACGTTAAAAAAAGGATTGAGGTTAATTCCTCAATCCTTTTTTTAGTCTTCTTCTGATGTCAAATCTCCCATAAAACCCTCAGATCTCATTTCATCAGGCGTAACTCGCTGTTCTTGGTTAGGTAGATCTTCACTTTCATCTAACTCTTCAGACGGTAAATTACCAGAGCGTAAATTTTCTTGATACAACTCTGAAGGCGATCGCTTTTTGCGGCGGGGACGACCAAGGGATTGCAACCCAGCTTTAAAGCCAGCAAATGCACTTCTGGTAGCGATGGTCGCATTAGAAGCACCTTGACGTACTCCTTTAATTCCATCATTTACTTGCTTGACTGCCTCACCAGCACTTTTTGCCCCTTGATTGAGTTCATCACTTAGCTCGCTTAATTCTAGTCCTGTCATCCTAATTGCTTCAAGTGTTGCAGGCAACTCCCGCGTTAAGGTATCCGCCAAACGAATAATGCTATTGGCTGCTTTTGCCAATTCCTGAAAAGCAGGAATAGCTGTCAGCAAAAGAATCGTCAGACAAACGACTACTAATAAAAATGACAAACCCAGCAGAAAGATCGCTTCTGACATAATTTCCTATATGTACTTACTCTTTCACAGACTTTTTTAGAGACTTATTCTTCATCGACAATAGAGCTTTCATCTTCAATGAGTGAATTACTTGCTGAAGAACCACCCATTGTGAGTGCTAATTCCTCTTGGAGCCTACGACTAGCCTCTTGTCCTGTAGCGATCGCTTCCTGTAAGCGGACTAGTGCTTCGTCGATAGTACGTTGCGCTTGCTCAGTAAAGCGATCCGCTTGATACTGTACATTAGAACCTAATTCTTCGGCTAGTTGGGGTAGATCTTGAGCCGATCGCTTCAAAACTTGACGAGTTTCTTTGCCCGATCGCGGCGCGAACAGAATACCTACTGCTGCACCAATCGCTGTACCTACCATTAATCCACCAAAAAACTTACCTGCGCCGTTTGACATTATGCTTGCTCCCTGACGACTTGCTGCCTGACGACTTTTTATTTGAATTGACAGTTGTTTTATTTAGAGTGTTTGCCACACCTTTCGATGCGCTTTTCCGCGACTGTTGCCAGCGACTCCCTAAAAAGGATACACCACGTACAAGTACAGACAGCAATTTACGAGTTTTCTCTAATTGGCTTTGCAATATCTGATATTGCTTTCGCGCTGAACCCACACCGCCACGAGTAACTTTAATACCAGGGGTAGATCCCTGTAAGCCATTTTCACAAGCTTCTGTCCATCCATCTACGGTTTTTACTGTCGCTTCGAGCGCGTTGCGGAGTAGCCAGACTTGCCATGAAGCCCACAGCAGCCCTGCACTAAGTATTAACTGTATGGCGATCGCAATCCAAATCATTGTTTTTTAGCAAGGAATCATAGAATTTTTAAGATTTGTAATGTCGAGAGAAAAGTAACACATGCTTCATTTTTCTCTAGTTCACACTTAAACATTGATAAAAGTTTTCACTGTTATGACAATCCTAATTCATTCCTGATCTTAAATATAGCTGTAGTCATTTGTATTAGGACAAGCCAAAACCCAAGAAGCAAGTGGCTGCACGAATTCCCGCCACTTGCTTCTTGGGTTTTGTGTCTTGACAAGAGTTTCTATAGCTATAGTTTGGAAGAGATCCTGATGATTGCCCCATCACAATTTATGCAAAAAACATCGTGACAGAATATGTCAGCAAAAGCCATGAATCCAAAAAAGGAACTCAAAATTTATTAAACTCGTCTCACAATATATAAATAAGTTATATTGGCAATTGATTGAGATGCACACAACAAAGTTGTCTAATAGTTCAGTGACACTTCTACACCCACACCCCTATCTGATCGTTCATGCAGATGAGGGGCAGCAAATGATTCCACTTACAAACGCAGATTTCTGGACAATTGGGAGGGGTTACGACAACTCAATTGTACTTACAGATAAATGGGTTTCACGCTACCACGCCACATTGCAAATCGTGGGCGCGTCCAAAAATGATGGCTTTGAATCCTCTATGAAAGGAGATCCCAAGGCTCGTAATACTAACAACGAGTCTGGCAGCTTCTACCTAGTCGATTTTGGCAGCCGCAATGGTTCCTTCATGCGTGGACAAAGGATCACCTTTCCCATTTTGTTAAAAAGTGGCGATCGCATGACCATCGGCAAAACAGATATAGACTTTTTCTCGCCCCACAAACGCGAACCACATCGCCCTACTACTGAGCATATGCGCCTATTTCAGCAGCCCACGGCTCCTGTTTCTCGCACTACGCTTACCCCTTCTGAAGAGCGAGTTTTTTGGCAAGTTGTCCAAGGCTTTACTAATAAAGAAATTGGCAAACGTCTACAAATCAGTCCAAGGACGGTGCAGACTCACCTCAGCAGCATTATGACTAAGCTGAATCTGGAGAATCGTTCACAGATTGTGCGCTATGCCTTTGAGCAAAGTTATCGTCCTAGTGGTGATACCGCTGACAACACGGATGGCAGTAGTAATTAAACCTGAGACAAACCTAAGAAAAAGGCAATGTGAAACATTGTCTTTTTCTCAAAATAAGCCTTATACCAATTCACAAAAGTGTGACCGCACTTTTGTGAATTACACATCAATCTGAATCGCGGTTTTAAAAATAAAAAATGGTTAGGAATGAAAATTAATTAACTTGTGCAATTAAAACCAAAATTTGTTGTGGCGGGCTTCGCCCGCCACAACAAATTTTGGTTTTAATTAATTTTTATTCCTTACGCCGTTTTATGTTTTGGCACTAAATATTAAGAAAGCCCTTTCAGGTTACTTTCTTGAGCTTTTTTTGTGCCTAAAATATATATATCAGCGTTATTTTATCCAAACCCATTAAAACATGCTCGATCTCAAAGTAATTCTGCCGATCTTGACCATCTTGTTTACAGTTAGTTGTTTGTTCTTCGGCACTCGTAATGGCTTTTACGACACCGATAAATATCATGGCAATGGATCTGCTCATTAAAAAATAAAGCGGCGCATCGCGCCGCTTTATTTTTTGTTTGTGTATAAAAATATGCGATCAATATGTTAGGCTAGACTGTCTAAAAGCTAACACCTTCAAGAAATGTGGCGATCGCCATACAATGTACTCAGAGACTACTGAGAAACGGAAACCGCCTATGCAGTCGGGCTATCTAAAAACTAAGTTAAGTATTTACTTTTTTAGATAAGTGGCGAAATTCCAGCAATGGGAACAACTAGGAATGCCCAATCGTGAGGTTGGGAAGCTCGCACGGTAAAGCCTAAATTCAACAATTTGGCATTTAGTGTCGGGTTTATGTCACGTACACCTCAAAACACGTTTAAAGTTTTTATCATGGCACTTTTGCAAGAACGCAAACTAGAAATCTTCTCCGAATATCAAAAGCACCCTACAGACACTGGCTCCTCAGATGTTCAAGTTGCATTATTGACCGAGCGCGTCACCCAGTTGACTACCCACCTCAAGCTACACCCTAAAGATTTTTCATCTCGCCGTAGTTTGCTCAAGATCATTGGTCAACGTAAGCGTTTACTCGCCTATGTTCGTAGTCAAGATCGCGCTCATTACAAACAGCTAATCCAAAGCCTAGGTGTAAGAGGCTAGACTTTAAAGTTTAGGAGCGACTTGCTTCGCACTGTCAAAAGGTGAAAAGAAGAAGCTAGAGTTAAGGAGCAACAGTGAGTAAACCGACCACAGAACGTATTCCTTTTGAGCCAAATAATCGCAATAAGAAAGTAAAAGAGGCTAAAAAGCCTCAACCTACTCCTCCTATAGTTGCGAAAAAAAGTAGTGTCACACCCTCATCAAATGTCAAACGTGGTAATTCTCTAGGCATACCTGATGAGGTGAATCGTCGCATAATTCGACGCGCCGCTCTGTTCTGTGGTATTCCCACAGGCTTGGGGCTAACAACATTTATTGTTAGTTACTTTCTTGTGAGCAGACACATAGTAGATTTACCAACTTCAGCAGTTGTTTTACTCAGTATGTTGTTTCTAGGAATTGGAGTTGTGGGACTCAGCTACGGAGCTATCTCTGCGTCTTGGGATGAAGGACGGATTGGTAGTTGGTGGGGCAGCGCAGAATTCAAGAAAAATTTTGGCTACTTATCTGAAGCTTGGAAAGCCCAGAAACAAATAGTCAAAACCAATAAAAAATAAAAACAAAGTAAAACCAAAATAAAAAAGAGACTCGCTGTGCGAGTCTCTTTTTTATTTAAGTACTCGCTGCAAAATTGTCTCGTGGGTTAAACCTTCGGCAAGAAATGAATCAACGATTTGGAGCCTTTCGGGTAAGCCAATGATATAGGTATTACCAGTAGCACCTAACGACTCGCAGGTTGTTTGGACTGCTAATAATTCACGACCTGTTAGGCGTGTAAAGAATGAAGTGAGAATCCCCGCCTCTAAATAGCCTGTTGGTAATGTGTTGCCAGTGATGGCTCGCACATATGGAGAGTTGTAGGTATTAATTAGAATAAAACCTTGGGCTTGATATTGAGGGTCGAATTCAAATTTGCCCCAGCCATGGGTTTGCCAACATTCCTTTAAACTTTGAATAAAGGTAATCATATCCATTTCGGCAAGTGACAGTGAATAATATTCTTCAAGCGACTCGGTAAAGCGGGTATAGAAGTTTTTTCCCCACCACTTGCCACAGTTAAATAGAACCAATCTTGATGCTTGACCAGTTTCTTTGGCTAGCCCCGCATAAAGCGACGAGATTAATGTTTCAGGAACTGCTATCAAGCGATCGCCACGTCGATTTTCTAGCAGCCCAATTTCTAGATCCCCTTTGACGTAGGAGTTATAGTCAAAAAAGTTAGAAGGGATGCGATTTTCCTTGATGAGATCGGCGACAGAAATCATAGTGGTTTGTCTCTAGTAGATGAGTGTAACTTGTGCAGCAGTAATCAAAGGCTGGATCAGAGCAAGTTGCGGGGGGCTAAACTGTTGGCGCAATCCTTGGTTTAGTAATTTATAGAGAGTTTCATTGAGGCGGCGCATATCACGCATAGACATGATCCCTTCCAACCAATTAAGCAATCTTTGCTTTAAAAAATTTTCATCGTTAAGTAGCATTGCCATGGAGCTATAGCGCAACACAAGAATTAAATTTTTAATTCCAGTTTCCAAATCTGCATCGGTTACATTTGGTAACTCGGCGGGGACTTGGTCAGCGACAGCTTGCAAAAGGTCAATTTCACGATCGCGAATTAGTTTATACAGCTTTAGGCGATCAGGCAATGAACTAATGTAACTTTCCATTAGCCCTAACTCATCGGTCGCAAGATAGCGATCTTGGGCTTGGTTAATTAGTTCTTGAATCTTCGGCATCATCATAGTTCTTATATCGCTTTAGAAGAATTTAGAAATATCATCAAGAAAGTCTTCAAGGGTTTCATTGCTTTCATCAATAGGGGTACTGATGGGTTTGACTTCTACTGATGTAGAAGCAATCTCAGGAATCCCTGTCCAAGAAATTGCCCGAAAATACTCTCTAACGGACATTAAAAAGCTCAGTGCTGGAGCGCTTTTACCGTTATTGCTGGATACAGGGGCGATCGCACGATTGTCCCAATTTACACTTTGCCAAAAACTACGTAATGGCTGTAACTGCCAATCTGAGCTACTCATTTCAGGAACTCTCCATTTCGCAAACGTCCTTCGATGTCACGAGTCGTCGCCCCTTCATTCAGCCAGAAAGAAGCTGCATCAATGCGATTTTTGCCGCCGAGCAGGAATTTACAGTAATTTTCGCCCATCGAATAGCATTGAATCTCAATGCACTCTAGCTCTTTATTAACTAAGTGCGTAAAGAAACCTGAAAACAAACCTGCATATAGGTGACAAACAGGTTTGCCAACATCGCCAAGGCTACGAGCCACCGCCGAGTCAAACACACTAATGAACATAAAGCCTTGTTTGCGATCGCTCATATCTACTTGCCAGCGCCCCCAACCCTGTGATGTAAAGGGCCACCACCAAGTTTCTAGCAAGAAAGGCAAATTAGTTTGACGAATACTCCGACCAAAATCACGTTCAAACCATTTTGTAAAAAACAATGCATCTTGCAACCCCCATTCGCAACCGATCGAATACATGACAGCAGCCGAAGCTTCTCCCACTTCATCTTCCAATCCTTCCTGTAGCCCAATGATAAAATCTTCGCTGGTAAGAATATTTCGAGAGCCATTCCAGTCTTCGATGATGCCCTTCTCAAGGTCAGGTTGAAAAAAATCTTGCAGACTATAGTGATTATTTTTTCTTTTCGCTCTGGTTGCGCTATTTGGACGGTCTACAGCAACAGTCATAAGTAAATACTCCTATCCAAAAAAATTATTGAATTCAAAGCTAGTCTTGAGAATATGCAACTGATAAACATATAGATTAGAAACTGGCTTTCGGCTTTAATCCAGCTATTTATCTATAGGCTATTAATCTAATTTTCTACTCAAAGACATCGGCTCTTTTCGTGTTTGCCAATTGTTCACCCACACTGAAATTGGTATTTTCTAGTTGACGAACAACTGATCGCGTAATTAATTGTCCAACTTCAACTAATGTCTGACCAGTAATCGGGCTAAGCAATGGTTTTTCGCAACGTCGTCCAATTAAAGCTTCGATATCTTGAATTGATTGAACATACATACCGACTGGTAGTTCAACGACAATGCCCTCGCCCATAACTTTGGCTTGACAAGCAAGTCTAGAGTTAGGTTTGCAAGTAGTAATAACCTCTAAGGTGCGCTGCTCTCGTTTACCCATAGGGCTAAGCGAAGACATGCCATCTTGGATGTAAACATGGCAGGTCGCACACATGCCACGACCACCACATTCTTTTAAAATACTTAGCTCGTCTCCCATTAAGCCAGACAATAATGCACCATTCGTTGCAATATCTGCTACTTGGGCAATAGGCTCAATCCTTACACGCTTAGCCATTATTAGCTTGCCTCTACAATTGTTCCCCTTAATATTAAAGATCAGTTTAACTCATTTAAGGTGTATGCGTAGAGTAGTTCCCGCCAAATTGCCTACTCTAATGCGATGCTTTGCTTCGCATTAGAGTAGGATTTGTCGCTGCCGATCGCTCAGACAGTCTTGTTCTAGCATTTGATCGAAATTACGAATTACTTGTTTACAACGCTTTATATAAGCAGATACCCATGCTTGAATTTGTTGAATTTGCTCTGGGGTACAGGCGATCGCTGCTTGTTTTGGATAGGATATTTGCCCACTGCGATCAACTTCAAATTCGGCTAACCAAGATGAAGCAGGACGAGTAGATTTCCAATAATTTGTAACTACGACTTTACCTAAATATTGGGTTGTAAAGTGACTTAGTTTATTTAAAGCAGATAAAAGTTCATCTAACTTATACTCTTGCGGGTCAGTTTTCGCTGATACTGACTTAGTAGGACTATCAGTAACTTTTGTCGGGTTATTGTTAACTCCAGCCCTATTCGTAGGTGTTGAGACAGAAGATGTGGCAGCAGATGTAGGAGGTGTTTGGGGCTTATTTGGGTTTGATTGAGACTGCCCAGTAGTACTTGCAGTTGAGCTAGCTCTTAAGTTTGTATTGCTAGCGGTCGTACTTGCCCTTGTATTAGAGATAGCTTTGTGCTGTTTGTCGGTTTGGGTTCTTGCGTTGACTGTGCTAGGAATATCCTCTGACTTTGGATGGACAGTAGGGTTAGTAAAGCTCTGTATTGTTGATGACTCTTGCCCTGTTGCTTGAATATTTGCATTGGCTTCACTAGCCTTCCAATTTGAGCTTGGCAAAGAATGCTGAGTTACCGAACCTAATAAGAGCTTAAAGTATGCGACTGTGTTGTATGTATCTGTTTCGATCAAATATTTGATTTTAGTAATGCCCCGTCTATAGTCAACCACTTTAAGGTCACTATCTGTAAGTACTAGTAGTACTAGCCCATGCGTTAACTTGTAAATAAAAACAACATGACCAGAAAAGTGAAACTCAAAGGACTCAAATCCTTCTGGTACATTCTCAACAACTTGCAGTACTCCTTGACCTAATGCTTGCTTAGTCCTTATTTCTACGGCATTCAAGCCGTAGAAATAAGGACGCATACGGCGGTTTGTGAGGGCAATCCCCACAACTCCTGCTGAATGCAAAAAATCTTGAATAACCTCCCGACTCATCTTTTCTCACGCTGCTTCTATGATCGACATACCGTTCACCCTAGACCAATTACGCATTCTCAAGGCGATCGCCGCTGAGGGTAGCTTCAAACGCGCCGCCGATAGTCTTTATGTGTCCCAACCCGCCGTTAGTTTGCAAGTGCAGCACCTAGAGCGACAGCTAGATGTGCCTTTATTTGATCGCGGAGGCAGAAGAGCACAGTTGACAGAGGCAGGGCAGTTATTACTTTCCTATGGCGATCGCATTTTAAGCCTTTGCCAAGAAACTTGTCGCGCCATTGATGATTTACAAAATTTAAATGGTGGGACTCTAATTATAGGTGCTAGTCAAACTACTGGAACTTACCTAATGCCGCAAATGATCGGCTTATTTCGCAAGAAATATCCAGAAGTCTCGGTTCAACTCCATGTTCATTCTACAAGGCGAACGGCTTGGAGTGTTGCCAATGGACAGGTGGATTTGGCGATTATTGGCGGTGAAATTCCTGCGGATTTACTAGACTCTTTAGAGATTACACCCTATGCCGAAGATGAACTAGCGCTAATTCTACCAACTTCTCATCCCCTTGCTCAGGTGGGAGCCTTGCCAATCGAGGAATTGTATAAGTTACAATTCATTACCCTTGATTCTCAATCAACGATCCGCAAAGCGATTGATCGGGTACTACTTGATAGTAGTGTTGATCCACGTCAGTTAACGATCGCCATGGAGTTAAATTCGATTGAGGCGATTAAAAATGCGGTACAGGCTGGTTTAGGGGCTGCGTTTTTGTCGGTAACGGCGATCGAAAAAGAGTTGCAAATGGGTGCTTTGCAGCAAGTCCGTATTGATGGAGTAGTAATCAAGCGCATGTTATTACAAATTCGTAATCCTAATCGTTATCGGTCAAAGGCGACGGAAGCGTTTTGTAATGAAGTCTTGCCAATATTTCGGGAAAAGACTCATTAGCATGGCTTCTTCGCGACCGTTTTACTTTTGAGGCTTTATGGCGATCGCGATACAATCAAAAAACTAGCCAAATTTTTACTTTTACCTTTTTACTTTTTACTTTTTATTTGTCACCATGAGCTACTTCCGCCCCGCTATTGACGCAATGACTGGCTATGTTCCTGGGGAACAACCTAAGTCGGGTCTCAAAGTTATTAAACTCAATACTAACGAGAATCCCTACCCTCCATCGCCTAAGGCGATCGCGGCTTTGCAAAATATTGATGGTGATTCTTTGCGGCGCTATCCTGACCCTTTCGCCCATGAGTTTTGTCAGGCGGTAAGTGATGCTCTGGGTGTGCCTACGGATTGGGTAATTGTGGGCAATGGCAGTGATGATGTTTTAAATATTTTGATCAGGGCTTGCGCGGAAAGTGGCGATCGCAAGGTGGTTTATCCAATGCCGACCTATGTGCTTTATCGCACCCTAGCAGCAATGCAGCCATCAGAGACGGTAGAAATCCCCTATGGTGACAATTTTCAGTTGCCCATTGATGAACTTGTTGCCGCCAATGGTGCTGTAACTTTTATTGCTTCACCCAATAGTCCGTCAGGACATATCGTACCTCTCGATGATTTACGTCAATTGGCAAAAAGAGTTTCAGGTATTGTGGCGATCGATGAGGCATATGTCGATTTTGCAGAATACTCGGCTTTGCCTTTGGTTCAAGAATTTGAAAATGTAATCGTATTACGCACTTTATCCAAAGGTTATTCTTTAGCAGGGTTGCGTCTAGGCTTTGGTATTGCCAATCCCAAGCTACTATCAGGGCTATTTAAGGTTAAGGATAGCTATAACATTGATGCCGTAGCGATCGCTGTAGGGACTGCGGCGATGCGCGATCAAGAATCCAAAAATACGAATGCTGAAAAAGTCAAAATCTCACGGACTAAACTTACTTTAGCTCTCAAAAACCTTGACTATACAGTGCTAGAGTCACACGGTAATTTTGTGCTTGCAACTACCCCAAAGGGTAATGCTGAAGAGATTTATTTAAAACTCAAAGAATCTGGCATTTTAGTCCGCTATTTCAATCAAACAGGGCTAGCTGATAAGCTACGCATTACAGTTGGCACTGACGAACAAAATCAAGCTCTAATTGATCTGTTATCCATTCTTTAGACTTTTCTAATTGGCTTATGAGCTTATTTTTATGACACAGCTTAATATTAAAAATTTAGGTCAAATCAAAAGTGCAAATATAGATTTTGGAGATCTAACTCTTTTTGTCGGGTCTCAAGCTACTGGCAAGAGTATATTATTGCAACTCATAAAGTTGTTAGTTGATGGCGAGAATATTGGAGAAACTCTTATGAAACATGGATATCATTGGGAAGAAGATGTATCCAATTTCAATGAGCTTTACTTCGGTCAAGGAATGCGTAATCTGTGGAGCGCTAATACAGAGGTAATTATTGATGATGAAGAAATATATCTAGATACTATATTGCCTTATGTAGAACTATCAGATGAGTTAGCAGAACATGAGTATTTAGGTGATCCTGAAAAAATATTTTTTATACCTGCTCAACGAGTTCTAACTATTGAGAAAGGATGGCCACGAGCATTTACTAGTTTTGAAATTGGAGATCCCTACGTTGTTTGTAAATTTAGTGAACATCTTCGTTTACTAATGCAACAAGGGTTTATGAATAAAGATAAAGACAATGCTATTTTTCCTCAAATAGGAAGACTCAGGAAAGAGATAAGTGATGCTCTTGATGCCAGTATTTTTCACGGTGCTAAAGTTGAATTAAATACAGTTGAAATGCGGAAACGTATTCAAATTAATGTTAATGGTAATTTGTTGCCATTTATGGCTTGGTCGGCTGGTCAAAGGGAGTTTATGCCTTTACTTTTAGGACTTTATTGGCTAATGCCTGTAGCAGAAGATTCTAAGAAATCAGATATCGACTGGGTAGTTATTGAAGAACCAGAAATGGGTTTACATCCCCGTGCAATTTTATCAGTTATTTTAGTTTGTTTAGAACTCTTACACCGAGGCTACCGTTTACTTATTTCTACACATTCACCCGTTCTTTTAGAAGCAGTTTGGGCAATTCGTAACTTACAAAATAACAATTCTGATGTTAAATATCTCTATCAGCTTTTTGATTTGAAACCATCACCATCTATTACTGAACTTTTTGAAAATATCCTCAAAAACAAGAAATTTTCCACCTATTATTTCGACCAAAAAGAAGATGGTGTTGAGGTGCGTGATATTTCATCATTAGATCCATTTGATGAAGACTTGTCAACGGCTGATTGGGGTGGTTTAACTGGTTTTAGTAGTAGAGCATCTGAAGTTGTTTCTCAAGCAATTCAAGACACACTTTAAATTTTAAAAATGAGTTTTAAAGAAGCAGTTTTTGCAACACCTTTACTAAAAAGTGCTTATAGAAATGGGTTGCAAGCATTAGGAAATTATAGTAACAAAGTCAGACCATCTGACACAAAAAAATGTGAAGGCAGTGTCGATATTGATAATGCTGTTAAGGCAATTTATCCTAATGACTCCCGTTGGGATTATGCAATTGGCTATGACGGAATAACATATTTTATTGAGGTGCATAGCGCTGATACATCTGAGGTTGCATCAGTTTTAAAAAAATTTAGATGGTTAAAAGACTTTTTAGTGACAGATGCTCCTGAATTAAATCAACAGCAAAAGAAGCGTTTTTACTGGATTAGTTCAGGTGGTAATAATATTTTAAGAGGAAGTCCACAAGCACGAAAATTAGCCCTGTCAGGAATTACGCTTGATAGGCAAATTAGTTTATAAAAAATGGAGAATAGGAGGCTCGAACCCCTGACCTCTGCGGTGCGATCGCAGCACTCTACCAACTGAGCTAATTCCCCAACAGGGTATATATACTAGCATATTTGACAAAAAAGGCGGCGCAACGCGCCGCCTTTTTTATTTGTTAGATATTGGCGATCGCGCTTCATCGTTCATCAAAAAGCGAGTGATCTTCTGCTCATATCCTGAGCCATCGGGAAACTCAACCATTAGTACAGGATTTTTAATATTTTCAGATGGGATCTGGATCATGTATACATAATCACCATTATGAAATTCAAAATAATTTCCTTGGTTCGGATTGTAAGTTCTTGCAGTAACTCTTACTCCCTTAGTACCATTTTTATTCACACTGCGATAATACCGAGGTTGAGAAATATCTCGAATATCCGCACAAACATATAGCCCAAAGTCTTTAGTTTCTGCATAGGCAAGAATTCCCCCAGTACCTTCACAGGTTTTGTCATTGATTAGCTCATCGGTTAAGCCAGTAGTTAAATTCTCGGCGATCGCCTTGTTACCATCGATCCCAGCATATACGGACAGAGACAAGCTCACCAGCAGAGTCGTCAAGGATTTTTGGAAAATAGATTTAATTAAACGCATCTCATAACCTCATACTTTTGCAATTTGCAAGTGCAGAGATGCTCGTTGCCCAGATATTACTGTAACGATACTGAAAACCTTTGTAATCAGCTACTTTGCCTAATCCCAAAACACAAAATGGCATAGCCATTTTGTGTTTTATAACTTTAGTCAGTCTAAAAACCAACAGAGGGTTGCGGCGCAAAGCGCCGCAACCCTCTGTTGGTGGCTATAGCTAGTCTTGCTTCTCAACTCCCGATCAGAATGAAGGCGCATTGCGCCTTCATTCTGATCGGGAGAAATTGCTATAGTTAATCCCAAAGACTTGACATGCATTCACTATGACCACGAGCCTCACTAACAACGAATCAACATTTCAAAAGATCGTGCGTCTTTTGCGTTGGCACAAACCCGCAGGAAGATTAATTTTGATGTTGCCTGCACTGTGGGCAACAGTAGCAGCAGCCAAAACTCAACACCAATTACCACCCCTTGATTTATTGGGTGTAGTGATTCTTGGCAGTTTAGCGACCAGTGCCGCAGGCTGTGTGATTAATGATCTCTGGGATCGCGATATTGATCCACAAGTCGATCGCACTAAAACCCGTCCTCTAGCCGAACGCTCTCTGTCAATCCAAGTAGGAATTGCAGTTTTACTAGTTGCGGGACTATGTGCGTTTTTATTGTCAACCTACCTCAATCCCCTAAGCTTTGGGCTGTGCTTTGCCGCCGTACCTGTAATTGCTATTTATCCTGCTTGCAAGCGCTTTTTCCCAGTACCACAACTGGTTTTATCGATCGCTTGGGGTTTTGCGGTACTAATTCCTTGGAGTGCAGTTACTGGTGGGCTTGATCGTTATGCTTGGGAGCTATGGACAGCCGTGATCGCTTGGACAATGGGCTTTGACACAATCTATGCCATGAGCGATCGCACCGACGATCTTAAGGTTGGGGTTAAGTCTAGCGCCCTCTTTTTTGGAAGATATGTAACATTTGCGATCTCCATATTTTTAGCGATCGCCCTTGGATGCTTGATTTGGTTAGGTTGGGAGATTCAACTTGGTTACGCACACTACTTTGCTTGCTTGACGGCAGGAGTAATATGGATATGGCAATGTAACAGGCTGAGCCAAACTGAAATTCCTAGCGAGTTATATCAAAAAGCCTTTGGTCAAAATGTCTGGATCGGCTTTATTATCCTTGCGGGAATGCTACCTTCAGCTTTAAGCATCGGTTAAGAGAGCTTAACTACCCAGTCTCATACTCCTGACGCATGATGTCTAGCTAGCCTCAGTCTGTTAGTATCTAAGTTATAGATAGTAGAAAAAATACATGAGCAATATTAAAGAGAAAATCCTAGAAGAAGTACAGCAAGCCAGAGAGACCTGCGAAGTTAGCGGTACTGGTTCCAAAGAATGTGCAGCTGCATGGGATGCAGTTGAAGAACTCCAAGCTGAGTCGTCACATCAAAAGCAATCAAAGGGTAAAAATTCCCTCGAAGTTTATTGTGACGATAATCCTGATGCTGCTGAGTGTCGCCTTTACGAAGATTAATTGCTAAAAATTTGAGAAAAAACTAAAACCTTTGCCCCACACGTAGCGTGGGGCAAAGGTTTTAGTTTTTTATACAGCAAAGGGGGCGTAAAGCGCCCCCTTTGCTATGTTTGATATGAAACACTAAAATTTGTCTCTAAGCACGCAAATTTACAAGATTGTCAGTTACATTTAGAGTAAGGGACGCACGATTAAATAAAGAACCGATTTTTAGTAGCACGGTGAAGCCGCATCACTAAAAATCTAGTTATTTATTTAATCGCAAAGTCTTAACTTAGTTTAAGCACCTGTAAAGTAGCAAAACACTCTGGAAATATGGCAATTTTCAATGAGAGAATTGTATTGATGTGGAACATCTATAGTTGCTAGAGAAATTTGTAGCCAATCGGGAATAGGGTATGACACAACTAAGCGTTATGGACTTGGCAAAGCAAGGCGATCCCCATGCGATCGCGGCTTTGATCAATCGATCGCTAGCATCTAAAGGCATTCATGCTGAAGCTGAGCTAGAGGCAGAATGTCTAAAAATTTCCTTGCAAGCAACCCAAGTACCGAATCAAAAAGCGGTTGTGACAATTATTCATCGAGGTATGATCGTTTTACAGGTCAAGCAAATCAAGCGTGTCAAAATTTTGACCTACCGCTCTGATAATCACTACTTAGCTTGGCAACATGAAATCGATCTAGAGCATGATCTAGGCGACGAACCGAAACAATCATTACCAAAGCCACCGATTGCTAAGGATATTAACGTCGAGCAGGGTCAAAATATGGATCTTGTCAGTAATCCCAAAGGAGTCATCCTCGTGCAGAAGTTGTCTCAAATTCAGCAAAACCTCCAAGAATATCAAGATATTATTGTGCGCTTTACCGATGAGCAGGTGGGTACTGTGCGTTGCTTGACTACACTTACAGAATTAATTCAGGTAATTAGCCAGCCAAGTTTCTTATTTGCGTCGGTGGCTTCTAATCCTAATTTACGGAGTTTGCTTGATACGATCGCCGAATCTAGTAAGACTGATCAGCATGGCGATCAAGTAATTACCAATCTATCGATATTGCAACCCGGCCAACAATGGCAAAAAGCCAAAATCCGTCTAGTTACTAAGATATTTTTAGAGCCTGCTGACCTTGTTCAAGATCAAGATGAGCCAGAAGTCCCACACCAAGGCATCACCTTGGATTTGGCAGAAAGCAAGCCTGAGCCTATTACTGATAATGATCCAGAGTTAGATTTAGCTAGTCCTAGTCCAGAAATTTCTCCAGATCATTCTTCTAATCCAATAGATAATCTCGACTCAGATTCCAACTTGACACCAGTTACGACTGATTCTTTGTTTGATGATTTTCCAGAAACATCATCACCAAGGTTTGAAGAGAATCAGTCAATTTCAGAATCTGGCATAAATAATAATGGAGATTCAATTACAGCAAGTTCTTTATTTGATGATTTTCCAGAGCCATTACGCTCAAGTTCTCAACCAGTGCAAATCATTAATGATATAACTGAGAACTCTGATTTTTCGGATTCTCTATTCGATGACTTTATGAATGTGGATTCAGTAAATAGTTATGTTGAGAGTAAAAATCTATCTATTGATCAAGTCAACCAAGAAACAAATTCAGCAAATACAGATGATGATTTGTTTGATAATTTCTCCTCAAGCGATCGCACTGCTGTGGCATCTGTAGAATCAGACATAACTGAGTTGGAAAGTGATATTGATACAATTAAATCAAGAATTCCCAAACAAAATTTAGACGAATTGTTGCAGCTAATGGATGAGGAAGAACAAACTGGACAATCTCAAACTATTAACAACGCACTTGAGAAAGACAAAATAAAATTAGCCTCAGATCTAGGAGCGACGACCATAGAGAGAATATTAGGCAATATGGAAACTATTTCCCTCAATGGTTCAGATTCTTCATCTTCATCTAATTTTGTCACGTTAGAAGATTTTTCAGAAGACTTAAATTCTATCGGTTTCTAAGAAACAAACTAAGTAACTGATGTTACATGAAACGCTGAGATTATGGCTTGGAGACCAAGCCTCTACCTTTACAAATATGTAGGGATTTGGTCTCCAAATCCTCTTCCGTAAAAGCACAAAATGGCATCGCCATTTTGTGCTTTTTTATTGTTTTTCTGTTAACTGCTCACAAATCTCGACTAAACGGAAGTTAGCAGGAAATTTCCCATCTGCCTTAATTTGTTTAACATATTCCGAAGGAATGCGCCAAAGCAGTTTGAGATCTAGAGCCTTGATGATATCTCCGTGATCGATTACCCCAGCAACTGAACCCACAGGCGATCGCACAATTACATAACGCAATTGTTTTTGTTCGAGTAAATTCACAACCGTGGAAATTGGTGTTTTAAGCTCAACTGTATCAATGTCATTTAAGGTTGTGACGAGAGATTGCAAGGACTTTGCCTGCCACTCACTACTATCAATATTGCGAATCGCACTGGCCGAAATGATGCCGCGATCGCGACCATTGGAAGAAGCGATATAAATTGGATTTGCATCTTTATCTTCCATTAACAAGAATTTATCCGCAAATTCACGCAATGAGATTTCCGCATCAACTAAGCGAAAATCTCTGGTCATCGCTGCTTCAGCATTAATATCGAGTAGAGCCTGTTGTAAATTGTTGAGATAGAGATAGCCACCTGCACTCCCAAATAGGAACCATCCGATAATTACCAAAAACAGTCCGCCAATAGGACTGCTAAACATTACCAATCCCCCCAAAATCATCGTCAAGATCCCACAAAACTGCCCTGATCGCGCCGCCCATCGGATACCTGTATAGCGATCGCCTGTGAGCTTCCAAACCACGGCTTTGAGAATATGACCACCTTCAAAAGGTAATGCAGGAATAAGGCTAAACACCCCAAAGATAAGATTGATGCGGGCAATATTCAGGGCAATCATTGTCCAAATAGTGCGAATACTGCCAATACTATCGGGTAAGGTTTCAATAGTTTTAGGATTGCTAGAAAAAATCACATCCCCTGCTATTAGCCAAGCTGCCGTAAATCCAATCACACTCAAAACTAAGCTCACCAAAGGTCCTGAGATGGCAATACTAAATACTGAGAAAGGATCTTTGGCTTCTTGTTCAACAGTATTAGCTCCCCCCATGAATTGAATATTGATCGCGTTGATTTCTACGCCACGAGCCTTAGATATGACTGCATGGGCAATTTTATTGAAGGCGATCGATAAAAAGAAAAGTATGGCGGTGATAGCGCCATAGCCTAGAGAAAAAGATGGCGATAACTTCGTATAGGCAGCACTCAGCCAAACAGCTAGAAAGCCGAGGACGAGAAACCATGATGAATCAATGTAGATGGGAATGCTAGAAATGCTGCCGATGCGGATACCGCCTCTCATGATATGCCTGTCCTAAATTTTTGTACTGATTGGCGCTGAAAGCTTTTGATTACATTTTATCGCAATCCTCAAAATGTTTAAGAATAAAGGCGTGCGAAGCACGCCTTTATTCTGGCGTACTTGACACACCAAATACTAGAACCCCCTCTAACTCCCCCTTGGAAGGGGGAGAACTTAGACTTCTCCCCTTCCAAGGCTACCGTGTACACACAAGTCATAAAACCTAATCAAGTCAATAATTAATCGCCCCCTAGCCCGCAATTCTGGGGGAACAAGAAATTAAAACTGATGTTACGTAGAACTTAGATGGTAGACCTCTTGCTGCTAGCGAAGCAGGGCAAGCACGGGGGCATTGCCCCTACCTCAAAATTTAGAGGTTACTGTAGGGGCTGTGCCCCCGTGCCAGCCCTAGACCTTTGCTATGACAGGAATTCCTTCCACGTAACATCAGTTAAAAGTCTTTCAAAGTCCCCCAGAATTGGGGGATTTAGGGGGCTTAGATCAGTCGAAACGTAGGCAGTTGACTTGTGTGTACACGGTAGCTTCCAAGGGGGGACTGAGGGGGGGCGAAAATTTGAGCGGTGTGTCAAGTATATTAACGCCTTTATTCTTGGATATGAAGATAAGAGATCGCCTCTTCTTTAGTATGAATTTCACGATCAATCATGGCAAATTTTAGGCGTTGCAATATTTCGCCCATTTGCTTACCTGTTGCATATCCAAGTTGCTGGAGATCCGCACCTGTTAAGGGAGACTTGACTAGTTGCCATTGGCTAAGATAGTGCCAAATAATTTGCCGTTGAGCAGGTTCACTTTTTACACCCGCCAAGATTAACGACTGAGTATCAAATTTTTGCAGACTTTGGGTGATATCTGACTTTTTTAAACCAACTTTTGTTAAATCTGGCAAGTATGTTGTTAAATCTGCTAATTTCTGCTGTCTTGTTTTTTGTTCAGGGGTTAGCCCAAGATCCAGTTGAGTCGCGATCTGATGGGGCAAATAGGATAACAATAACTCCAAGCCTAGTTGCATCGGTGCATAACTTTTGAGTTCTAATCGATTGAGCAACTTGAGCCAATATTGCGATCGCCGCCATTGATGCTTAAACGAATTAGCTAAATCTGCGGGTAGTTTTAACTCTGGATGAATACATCGCAATGCACCCAATTTTTGCAACAGTTCAAACATTTCCCCTGCCCTAGGCTCACCAAGAGTATAAAGCAACTCCGATCGCAGTCTAGCGCCACCGATCGCATCATGAAGACCACTAGAAGTAGTCTTGATAATTTCTCTATAGGTTTCTGGGGCGATCGCCAAATCTAGGCGCACAGCAAAACGCACAGCCCGAAATAATCGACGCGGATCTTCGGCAAAGCTACCTACACGAATGGCGCGTACCTGTTTATTGACTAAATCTGCTAGCCCATTAAAGCGATCGATTACTTCGCCTTTAATTCCCAATTGCGAATCTAGCTCTATAGCTAGGGCATTCACCGTAAAATCACGTCGCCACAGATCCTCTTCGAGAGTCGTCGCGATCACCTGTGGATTTGCGCCAGCATAGGCATAAATCTCTCGCCGTGCTGTCGCCATGTCCATTTCAAAGTCTTGAGCATCATCTTGCCAAATCAATGCTGCTGTCTGAAATTTTTCATGGATTTGTAATTTTGATGCAGGAAAAAGCTCATGCAAAGCGATCGCCACCTTTATCCCCGCTTGCTCAGCTCCATCGAAAACTAAGTCTAGATCTTTAGGGAAAGGTAGTGTTTTTTGATTTTGCCTAACAATGGCATCGCGCACAATTCCACCAACTGCAAAAGCTCGTAAATTCAAATCATGGGCGATCTTTGCTGTCGTTAAGATAACTTGCCATTGTAGAAGACTAAAAAAACATTCAAAATTGGGCAAATACATAGCTTTTATGTGAGAAAACAAGCTTTGCTTGTTTTCTCAATAGTTAACGTTGTTCGGGATGACAAATTAGCGGATTACCGCTATCACAAGTGTCATTGATTGCGGCGATTAACTCATATAAACGTCCAAACCCATGCTGATTAAAGTGCATCGCTAAACGCGGCAAATCAATAATGTGTGGCTCATTCGCCTCCTTAGGAAGAGCTGCACTACGTTCGATCCTGCCACGAATTAAAATATCGCTGAAATTATCATTTAGGCGCTCTAAATGTTCATCAGTAATTTCAACATGCAACCGAATTACGAATAAATCCCCAACCCATCGACAAGAGTGATAAACACTATAAAACGAAGCAATAAATTGGCAAGCTTCATCAATATCATCAGTGATTTTATATAAACTTCGGTCTTCTTTCGTTATCAAACCTCTTTCGAGCAAATTATTCTGGACAAATACATCCCAGTCATTCCAATAGTCACCACCCTTTTTATCCATTAATACAATCGGGCGCGGCGTTGTTCTTCCTGTTTGGCAAAGTGTCAAACATTCAAAAAACTCATCTTGTGTGCCGAAGCCCCCAGGAAAAAGCGCGATCGCATCGCTTTCTTTTATAAAATACAATTTGCGCGTAAAGAAATAACGAAATCTGACTAGTCGTGAGGCTTCAGCTAGAAATCCATTACTTGATTGCTCAAAGGGCAGAGTAATATTTAAACCAAAGGAATTATTACCTGCGCCTTCATTGCCTGCCGCCATGATGCCGCCCCCAGCACCAGTAATCACCATAAACCCTTGCTTGGTGATTTTCTCGGAGAACTCAAAAGCCTGACGATATTCAGGGGCATTCACATCAGTACGTGCTGAGCCAAAGATACTCACTTTTCGGTTAAAGCGATGGGGATAAAACATAGCGATCGCTTTTTGCATATCCTGCAAAGAACCCGCCAGAATTTTCCAGTCTAACCGCTCTGCCTCGGCTTGACTCAATTGGGTAATTGCTTTTAAGGCGCTGTAAATTAGCTCTCCATGCTCAGTTGATTCAAGGCTATCAACGAGCTTATGTAAATCATGAGAAAGAGCTTCGATGTCTGAACTTGAAGGAATTTTAGCCATATAGATTAATATTAAGCCGCGCTTGGCATGTAATTACCCCCTCTCTATTTTTGATGGTGTGGCTTTGCCTTGCGATCAAAAATCGATTCTTTATTTTACGGCTAAGCCCTAATGTTTATTGTTCGCCTTTTGATAGGATAATAAGTAAGTAATAAAAATTAACAAAAAATTAACACTCAGCTATGGCAAACATTACGTTTGTGAATGAAGGAAAAGAGGCGATCGCGATGGACGGCGCAAACCTTCGCATAAAAGCTCTCGAAAACAACATCGACATCTATAAATTTGTTGCGAAGCTCACTAACTGTAATGGTTATGGACAATGTGCCACCTGTGTCGTTGAGATTGTCGATGGGCTTGAAAACCTATCACCAAAAACTGACTTTGAAGAAAAAAAGCTTAAAAACAAACCCAATAATTATCGTCTCGCTTGTCAAACTTTGGTCAATCAAGGAAATGTAAGTGTAAAGACCAAACCATAGTTTTTTTGCTATTAGCTTTTGGCTTTTAGCTTTTAGGCTGTATAACTAAAACTTAGGAAGAAATTCAATAGCCAAAAGCTAATCGCTAACCGCTATTAGCTAAAGATGTGCGGTAAAACGTACTCCTACTTGTGTGTCCGAACCAACGATTAAGTGCTACGTTAAACTAGAATAATTGTCTATGAATCCTTTAGGCGACAGAGAAACCCCCTATGGCGCGTGATTATTACGAAATCCTTGGAGTCGATCGCAATACTGACAAAGAGGAAATCAAACGAGCATATCGACGTTTAGCTCGAAAATATCACCCCGATGTCAATAAAGAAGCGGGGGCAGATGAACGATTTAAAGAAATTAACCGTGCTTATGAGGTTCTCTCAGAGCCAGAAACCCGTGCAAGATACGATCGCTTTGGCGAAGCTGGCGTATCAAGTGGTGGTGGCTCACCTGATATGGGTGATATGGGCGGATTTGCCGATATCTTTGAGAGCTTCTTTAGTGGCTTTTCAAATACGGGGCAACAACAAGCACGCCGCCGTAGTGGACCCACTCGCGGCGAAGATCTACGATTTGATCTGAAATTAGAATTTCGCGAAGCTGTTTTTGGTGGAGAGAAGCAAATTAAAATCTCTCACCTAGAAACCTGTGCAACATGTAACGGTACGGGTGCAAAGCCGGGGACACGTCCTCGCACTTGCGGAACCTGTAGCGGTACTGGGCAAGTGCGTCGAGCCACACGTACCCCCTTTGGCAGTTTTACACAAGTTTCTACCTGTCCAACCTGTAACGGCACTGGTCAAACCATTGAGGACAAGTGTGAAAGCTGTAATGGGCTAGGACTAAATCAAGTTACCAAAAAGCTAAAAATTACGATTCCCGCTGGTGTCGATAGTGGAACCAGACTAAGGGTATCCAGTGAAGGTGATGCGGGACAGCGTGGTGGTCCTTCGGGTGATCTTTATGTTTACTTGTTTGTGCAAGCAGACAATGAGTTTGAGCGTGAAGGTATCAATGTTTTATCAGAGATCAAGATTAGCTATCTACAAGCAATTTTGGGCGACAAAATTGCCATTAATACTGTAGATGGCAAGAAGCCTCTCACAATTCCCGTAGGCACACAACCTGATACAGTCTTGACACTGGAGGGATTGGGTGTGCCTAAGTTGGGCAATCCCGTCGCTCGTGGTGATCATTTAATTAGAATCAAAATCGATATTCCCACTAAAATCGGTAGTGAAGAACGCGAAGTCCTTGAAAAACTTAAGGAAAAACAATTTGGTAATGCTGCTAAAGGTGGTATTGGTGACATTTTAGGCGGTATATTCGGCAACCAAAAATAAATAATAAACTTGAAAAAGCCTTGCTTTGCAAGGCTTTTTCAAGTTTATCTATATAATATTCTTTTAAAGCTTACGACAAAGATATATGTGCATTCAGGCTATTAAGTCCATCGATTTACGCGGCGTTCCCTGTCCGCTTAGCTTTGTGCGGGCAAAATTGCACCTCGAAAAGCTGGAGACTGGGCAATTGCTGGAAGTATGGCTGGATGGGGGTGAACCAATTGAGCAAGTTCCTAATAGCCTGATCTCTGACGGTCATCAGGTCAAAGGGATTGAAGAACGCGATCGCTTTTTTGCTTTGACAGTCCAAAAAGCATGATGCAAATGATCCTATGTTGGCTATAACAGGTACAGTCTTGGCTGTACAAGCCAACTATTATCGCGTCATGCTGGATCAAGCTTTCAGTCTAGAGTTGCTTGATGAATCGGGACAGAAATTTAGCCAGCTTGTGTGTGAGTTACTCTGCACTCGGCGGGCGCGACTCAAAAAAATTGGACAGCAGATCTGTGTAGGCGATCGCGTTACGGTTGAAGAACCAGATTGGCAAGGAGGGCGGGGAGCGATATCAGAGGTGTCGCCGCGCCGTAATTTGCTGGATCGTCCAACTGTGGCGAATGTTGATCGGATCTTATTAGTTTTTGCGTTAGCAGAACCCACTCTCGACCCACATCAACTAAGTCGCTTTTTAGTCAAAGCTGAAAGCACTCAAGTTGACGTTTTGTTATGCCTAAATAAACGAGATTTGGTAAATGATCAAGTATGGGCGACATGGTGCGATCGCTTAGAGTCGTGGGGTTATTCACCGATCGCGATTAGCACCTATACCAAGGAAGGTATTAACGAACTAGCGCAACATTTACAAACTGGTGTAACCGTTGTAGCGGGACAGTCAGGGGTTGGCAAATCTAGCCTAATTAACCTATTAATCCCGAATTTACAAGTCCGTGTTGGTGAAGTTTCGCAACGCTTAGGGCATGGAAAACATACGACCCGCCATGTCGAGCTATTTGCATTGCCTGCGGGAGGATATCTTGCGGATACCCCAGGATTTATGCAACCTAATTTGACAGTTACACCTCAAGAATTAACAGATTGTTTTCCTGAAGCCAGACAGAGATTAGCCTCAGGCAACCTTTGTCATTTTAATAACTGTTGGCATCGTCGCGATGAACCTGATTGTGTGGTGCGCGGCGATTGGGAACGCTATGAGCATTACTTGGCATATTTAGAAGAGGCGATCGTCTATCAGCAAAAACTAAAAAATACAGCTAGCGCCGATGCCTCAGTCAAAGTTAAAGACACTAGTGATGGTAAGCAACAACAGGAGCCAAGGTTACTGAAAAAGCGCTATCGCCGAGAGTCTCGGCGCAGTGAGCATCAAAATTTGGACACCGATGATGATTAAATATAGACGAGCTTAGCTCGTCTATATTTAATCATCACGCGATTCCAAGTCACGATATAGTATCTAACGAGCTTCAAGCTTATTGCCCAATCGAAGGTCGTATCTTAATCACACATGAAAAAGTATATTTCCCTTGCTGCTGGTTTAGTCTTATTTGCAGTCAGTGCTTGCACACCATCTACGCCTGTAGCTGAGAATACACCTCCCCCAACAGCTACAGCAACACCTATACCAGAAAAACCCACTGACAAACCTACAACCGCACCAGAAGTTAAAACAGACGATAAGCCTGTAACCACTAATGCTTGGCAAGACTACAAATCATCGACTGGGAAATTTAGTGTGCAATTACCTAGTAAGCCACAGGAACAATCTCAAGACCAACCGACTGATGTGGGAACAATTAAGCTGAATATGGTGATTGCTGAAGCCAATGAATCAGGATATTTTGTGGGGTATGCTGACTTCCCTAACAAAATTGCTGATCCTGCGGCTATTCAAAAAGGGTTAGCAGATTCAGTCAAAGGTTCGGTTGCTAATCTCAAAGGCGAAATCAAGTCAGAAAAAGAATACTTACTCGGTGATATTCCCTGCCGTGATTTTGAAGCTAGTGGCAAAGTTCAAACCACTGATGTATCGATGAAAGGAAGATTTTGTCTTGCAGACAATCGTCTGTATCAAGTATTTGCATTAGGGGCTGCTGATAAAATTGCTGCATCCGATGTCGATCGCTTTATTACCTCTTTCAAGATTGAGAAATAAATTCCAAAACTTCTAGCGCCTCAGGCGCTATAGCAAAGCAAGTTTTACTTAGGATATAAAACCCAAGAAGTAAGGGGAGGCGCAAAGCGCCTCCCCTTACTTCTTGGGTTTTGGTTTGTACTAGCTAACTCTTTTTTTCTATAAAGGTTAAAGAAGCGACGCAATGCGTCGCCTCTTTTTTGATGTCTACAGAATATAAAGCAATAAAAATAAAACAATCCAGACAATATCGACAAAGTGCCAATATACAGAGGCAGCTTCGATGCCAAAATGACTCGTGTTGCTGTAATGTCCAGTTTTAAGCGATCGCACTAAAACTGCGGCAATTAGCGACAAGCCAATAATTACGTGCAAGCCGTGAAAACCTGTCAAGACATAAAAGGTACTAGCAAACAGATTCGTGGTTAGCCCAAACTCTAAATGCTGATATTCATAGATCTGTCCAGCAATGAAGATCGCACCCATGATAAATGTGGCGAGAAACCATAACTGAGCCGCTTTAACTTTATTTTCTTTAATCGCGTGATCAGCTTGATGAATCACGAAACTACTGGATACCAGAATAATTGTATTGATCCCTGGTAAGAGAAGTTCGAGTTCGGGAGTGCCTTCAGGCGGCCAAGACGTGGCAACGGAGCGAAAAGTCAAATAAGCAGCAAACAAACCAAAGAAAAGCATTCCTTCCGAAATCAGGAAAACAATCAAGCCAAACACCCTTAGATCTGGATGTTCAGCATGACCAGCTTCGGCGGTATGAGCATGAATTGCTTCATCTTGAGTTGTAACTGGAGCGATCGATCCTTGCATAGATTAATGTTTGGATAAATGGATAGTATGGCAGACAAGGGGCTTAAGCCCCTTGTTTAGGAAACTTCGATAGAAATTGAAATTAAGTTGCGGCTTGAGAGGCAGCGATCGCCTCTTTGCGAGCATCTTTATATTCTTCACCGTAGTCATAGGGCCCAGTTGATAAAACAGGCTCACCCACCCAGTTATGGGGGATTGGTGGTGAAGAGGTTGTCCATTCTAGAGTCAATGCATTCCAAGGGTTATCAGGTGCTTGTTCGCCCTTAAACCAACTATAAACAGCATTGATTACGAAAGGAACTGTAGAAATTGCCAGTACAAAAGCACCAATTGTACAAATTACATTGATAGGCGCAAATTGAGGATCGTACTGAGCTACGCGGCGCGGCATACCTTGCAAACCCAGAATATGCATCGGACCAAAGGTTAAGTGCATTCCGATAAAGGTCAGCACAAAATGTACCTTGCCCCAAAACTCATTCAACATCCGACCCGTCATTTTGGGAAACCAGTGATATAGCCCTGCGTAAATGCCAAATACACTGCCACCGAAAAGAACGTAATGGAAGTGAGCAACTACAAAATAGGTATCGTGAACATGGATATCAATGGGAGCCGAGCCGAGCATCACGCCACTAAGCCCACCAATTAGGAAGGTGGAGATAAAGCCCATCGCAAATAGCAAAGGACTCTCTAATCGCAACTTACCACCCCAAAGTGTTGCCACCCAGCTAAATACCTTAATGCCCGTGGGTACGGCAACTAGCAACGTAGCCACCATAAAGAAAACGCGCAACCAGTCAGGTGTGCCACTGGTAAACATATGGTGCGCCCATACAAACAAGCCCAAAGCACAAATCATCATGCTGGAATAGGCGATCGCCTTGTAACCAAAAATCGGTTTGCGGCTATGGGGAGGCAAAACTTCAGAAATGATTCCGAATACAGGCAAAACCATCACATAGACGGCAGGGTGAGAATAGAACCAGAATAAGTGTTGATACACGACGGGATCACCACCACCTGTAGGGTTAAAAAAGTTTGTGCCAATCAACAGATCGAACCCTAATAACACCATTGCTCCTGCTAATACAGGTGTTGCCAAAAGAGCAAGTACTGAGGTTGCCATCATCGCCCAACAAAACAGGGGCATGGTAAACAAATCCATACCGGGCATCCGCATCGCCCAGATGGTGACAATGAAATTTACTGCCGCCAAGATTGATGAGGTTCCCACCAAAAGAATGCTGCCAATCCAGATCGCTTGTCCGACATGCTCATTAGTCAAAATGCTCAAAGGTGGATAGGCTGTCCAACCTGTCGAAGCAGGACCAAAAAAGAAGCTACTCATTAGCAATAATCCCGCAGGAATCGTCAACCAAAAGGCGATCGCATTCAAGCGAGGGAAAGCCATGTCACGCGCCCCAATCATCAAGGGGATGAGATAGTTACCAAAACCACCAGTTACCGCAGGCACAATCCACAAAAAGATCATGACCGTGCCATGCATTGTGAATAAGCTGTTATAAAAGGCAGGATCGACTAGATCGGAATCGGGTGTGGCTAGTTCTGCACGTACTACAGAGGCAAGCGCCCCACCGACTAAATAAAACACAAAAGACGTAACAAGATATTGAATCCCAATAATCTTGTGATCGACGCTAAAGGTAAAAAATTCCCACCAAAGAGTTTTTTGGGGTTCTAGTCCCGATGCGCCCGAATTTTCGGTTGGGATAAGGGTTTGGGTCATAGGAGAATGTTTGTAAAATAATTGCTGTTTTGGTATTTAACAATCTGGACTTAGCCACATTGATTAATGGTTCATCATCATGTGCTGATGTTCTCCGCCGAGTTGAGCAACTTTCCCAGTCAGATATTCTTGTTCAGACATTTGCGAGACTGAAGGGCTTGAATTTGTTGCCACGATCGCTTCGGGATCATTACTGGCAATTTCTTGCTGCTCCTTTAACCATGCTTGATAGTCTTCAGGGGTATCAATTACCATCGTGGTACGCATACCACCATGATACGAGCCACATAATTCAGCACAGACTACTGGATATTCGCCAACTACACGCGGCGTGAATTCGAGATAGGTTTCACGACCGGGGATTACATCTTGCTTGATGCGTAATTGGGGAACCCAAAAAGCATGAAGTACATCCACAGCATTCATGTTTAGGCGTACTTTTTTGCCAACTGGCACATGGAGTTCAGCAGTTGCGATTTCGTCGGTATAGTTAAAAATCCATGCAAACTGCATGGCACTGACATTGATTGCGACAACATCATCACTTCCAGCAGGTAATGTCCCTGCCATTAGCACACCATCACTATTGGACGATGCGAGAGTTGCTTTTGACATCGGCATTCCCCCCCTTTCATGATTAGCATTTGCAACAGTTTGATGTTGATGCATACCGCCGTGAGCCATACCACCAAGGTCTTGTGTACCTTGCATTGCGGTGTATACGTCAAAGCTATAAATAGCTACCCACATCACAATCACTGTGGGAATGGCTGTCCAAACGATTTCAAGGCTTAAGTTTTCATGAATGGCGGGACCATCGGTTTCATCACCTTTACGCCGACGAAACTTGATGATCGAATAGAGTAAAACGCCCTCAACAATCAGGAAAAATCCGAAGGCGATCGCTAAGATCGTATTAAAAAGCCCGTCATATAAAACCGCTTCGTCACCTGCGGCAACTGGTAGTAAGCCATTGTTGCGTGCGTACCAAATGCTAGCTGCAAAAATCAGCCCAATGATTACGACCACTGAAATTAAGTTGTTTTTTTTCATGACTAGGTTGCCCTATCTTGCTGCTCCTATATAGTGGATCTGGGTCAATTGGAGCTTACTAGCAGCTCATTTCTAAATCAGGACAGATTGACATACGGTCTATCTTGTCATTTATTTCCAGAATGAGGGGCAATTGTTTGTAATCTTTTAGCAATTTCTTTGGGATCGCTGTGAAAATATAGCAAAGCAAGTTTTGCTTAGGACATAAAACCCAAGAAGGTGCAAGGAATCACGTAAGCGAATTACTTGAGCCTTGGCTAATGTCTGTCGTTGCTGCTGCTGCTTGTCGAATCGTTAACATGAGAATATAGGCAGCCTGAGCCAGAAGCAGGCGAAACTGTTTAGCCATAAAACGCTGAAGGTCGCGCCTTTGCCGAAACAGTTTACGGACATGCGCCCAGATTTATTCAGTCATACCAACATCCCTTCCGCATTATTCTCGCAACCCGAAGCCACTACCGTTGGCTTATCCGAAGAAAAAGCACAGGAATTATATGGCGATCGGATCAAAGTTTATAAAACCACGTGAGTTCGATATAGCCATTTGCGGCGTGCTTCGCACGCCGCAAATGGCGAAAAATGGTAAGAATCGTTTAGCGATTCTTACCATTTTTCGCTTTTGTCGAACTGGCGTTCATTTAACGTGAGTTCGAGATAAGCTACAAAATTTTAAAAGCCAAAACAGTAAAAGCCTCGCTTCGCGAGGCTTTTACTGTTTTGGTTCCTAGAGAGGGTTCGCAGCTCGAACCCTCTCTAGGAGCTAGTTTGAAATTAACCCGAACTGAGGTTATTTAGCGCAAAGCACTGTAATTCAATTTTGGAGAACTCACTAAACCTATATAGCGCTCCTAAATGATTTGTAAGATTTTGAGTGTTGTGAGAGTGCGCCCCGAAGGGGCGCACTCTCACAACCTATTTAGGATTGCTATATATCTAGGGGCAATTCATGAATTGTTCTTAGATTTAAATTAAATAAAACGGCTATATTATGAAGATATATTTAAAGATATTGAGACTACTTTAAATATATTTATATTTATTTAACCCAGAGAATCTTGTAAAGATTTATAAGGATTATGTGTTGACGATTGATCTTTAATTATTTTTTAATCATCAATCAACTCCTTACAGCCAAGCAAGGTCTAGTAATTAGTTCTTGTTGTTTTCAAAGCGGGGATCGCTTATCTGGCAATGATCCCCATTTTTTACGCTTATAATCAAAGCAAGTTTGAAATTGATTATAAAAGTTTAACTCACACTTGCTTTTCTAAATCTAAATCCTCAAATTAATTTAAATATTTCTAACTATTCCCTTAGAAATACTTTTAACAAGCCAAATTAAATTTTAAATTCAAATAAATTTAAGCCTTTCTTGTGATGAACCCATTACAAACGCTGAATAATTGAGAAATATAATGTACTAATTCTAAGCTTGTTATACTTCCTTCGTTATTTATTTATCTCAAAATTTTATTAATACTTATTTAAATCTACCTATATTTTAAGGATCTAACCAAAATGATTGAATCTATACGCTGCCCCAATTGCGGTGCGATCGCTGAACGTCACCACCTCTCATATCTTGCCCAAGTTAAAACCCAATGCGAAGCCTGTGACTATCTATTGGTAATGTGTACTCGCAGTGGACATGTCCTAGAATCCTATGCTCCGGGATTACCATCAGAGCCTCGACCAATGCAACCTATTGCTGCTCGCATCACTCCTTTTGCCCAAACTCACAGCAATAATTCTCGTAAAGATGTTGCTGCTTTAACAATTTAAGTTGCCATGTGAGGAAATTGGGATTTTGATGCAACCACTTACATACAGATTACATTCAGAAAAATAGCTCTCTTAGATTTGATTCACGAGTTAAGCAAATCTGAGAGAGCTAAAATTTTTGCAGGTGGAATTTACAGAATGGCCCAATACGCTGGTCAAACAAACATAACCACAAACTTAATCAACATAGCTACCCAAAAAAAGTTAAAATTCAAAAGCTTTAAGTCATCGTCTACTAACAAAAGCGTAAATCAATGACTGAAAGCTCAATCGGGATTTGCACCCTACCAAAACAGAGCAACCAATCACCGATTACCAATTACCAATCACCAATCACCAATTACCGTTCTGAAACATGGCTCCAATCGCCAAACTACTGATTGCCAATCGAGGTGAAATTGCCCTCCGAATTATTCGGACTTGCGAAGAACTCGGAATTCCGACAGTGGCTGTTTATTCTGATGTTGATCGCAATTCTTTGCATGTACAACTAGCCCATGAAGCTGTTTGCATTGGCGATTCCCCTAGTAGCAAAAGCTATCTAAATATTCCCAATATTATTTCGGCAGCACTTACCCATAATGCTACTGCCATCCATCCTGGCTATGGGTTTCTATCAGAAAATGCTAGATTTGCCGAAATTTGTGCCGACCATAACTTGATGTTCGTGGGGCCAAGCCCCCACTCGATTCGCTCGATGGGTGACAAGTCCACCGCCAAAAAGACGATGCAAAAGGCAGGTGTACCAACTATTCCTGGCAGTGAAGGCTTAATTGAGTCGGAAGAGCAGGCAATTAAAATTGCCCATGAGATTGGCTATCCTGTAATGATCAAGGCAACTGCAGGCGGCGGCGGACGGGGGATGCGCCTAGTCACTAATCCTGATGACTTACTACGATTGCTTCGTGCGGCTCAAGGTGAAGCTGAGGCAGCCTTTGGCAATGGTGGGGTCTATATGGAGAAGGTGATTGAGGAGCCACGCCACATTGAGGTGCAAATCTTGGCAGATATGCATGGTCATGTGGTGCATTTGGGTGAAAGAGACTGCTCGATCCAACGCCGTCACCAAAAATTATTAGAAGAAGCGCCTAGCAGTGCGGTCAATCCGAAATTACGCGAAAGAATGGGGGATGCGGCAGTAAAGGCTGCTAAAGCAATTAACTATCTCGGTGTGGGGACAGTTGAATTTTTGCTGGATAAATACGGCAAGTTTTACTTCATGGAGATGAATACTCGCATCCAAGTTGAGCATCCTGTCACCGAGATGATCACAGGAATTGACTTGATTGCTGAGCAGTTACGAGTTGCCCAAGGCGAAAAGTTGAGATTTCAACAAAAGGACATTGAGATTCGCGGTCATGCGATCGAATGTCGAATTAATGCTGAAGATCCCGATCACAATTTCCGTCCGAATCCCGGCAAGATCAGTGGCTATTTACCTCCTGGGGGGCCTGGTGTGCGGATGGATTCCCATGTTTATACGGATTATGTGATTCCACCCTATTACGATTCGCTGATTGCGAAGTTGATTGTCTGGGGTAGCGATCGCAATGCGGCGATTTTACGGATGAAGCGGGCTTTGCGTGAATGTGCAATTACAGGTGTACCAACAACAATTCCTTTTCATCAGAAGGTTTTAGATGATGAGGAATTTAGATTAGGGCATGTGTATACCAACTATGTGCCATTGCTGCAAGCGAGACTGGCGGAACGAGAATAAAAAACCACCTTTTTGATGGTAGGGCTTTGCTGTGCTACCAAAAGGGTGTTTTTTATTTTAAGGTGCAACTTTTCTCGTTATTGAGCTATAGCAATCAAAGATTTGCTTAGGACATAAAACCCAAAATACAATTAGCGGCGCTCTGTGCCGCTAATTGTATTTTGGGCTTTGACTTGTCTTATCTAATACCAATCCACAAAAGTGTTGCCACATTTTCGTGAATTGGTATTAGCTTTGCCATGGGAAATCGGTTCCTTATTAACTTGCCGAACTCTTATCAAGTAAACTTCTCTTGGTTTGGATTTCAGCGTAAAACGCTGTAGATAATTAAGCTGCTTGTTCTTCTAGTTGATCCTTGTGCAACCAAATTACAGGGGTTGGCACTTTACCAAATTTAATTTGGACATAATCACCACGAAACTCCAATACTTCGCCCCACGTTTCAAATAGGTAAGAAGACCAGCGAGTATCATTTGCCATTGCTTCAGGGCTATTTTCTAATTTTTCACGGATAGCGCGAACGAGTGTGCCTTTCTTCAGTGCCATAATGTTTAACGCAACAAATTATTAAGGATTTACAACTGCTAAGTAGCTAGACTCAAGTAAACTAAAAACCTAGAAAGCTGTCCCGCCCACGTAGCGGGCGGGACAGCTTCTGATTTTAGATTTTAATTATGGTGAGCTACTTAGTAGGTATTGTATAGCAAACCGATATGTTGTTTTCAGCACCATAAGTCCTGAAAACAACATATCGGTTTGTCAAAAAAGTAAAAAGAAGAATAGAGACACGCATTGCATCCTCTCCTCTTTTTGCTTTTTTGTTAAGATAGCCCCATGAATTAGGTATAACTGCCATGTGCATCTGCATCAATTGCACCTATGTCGATCGCTGCATCACCTATCACTCTGTCGAATCATTACATCTGCAATCCCATTTAACTGAGTATCCAGACTTTGAGGCAAACTCACCAACGATTAATGTTAATATCCGCACCGATTCTGAAGATATTCAAATGGAATGGGATGTTGTCGGTTGTGAAAGCTTTTCACGAGAGATGGGGAAATGGATAAAACTACGGCCTGGGGAACTTGTTCCAACTTAAAGTATTTTTGTCAAAATATAGACTGTGCCTATAAAACGATTTTGTTGTTTTAAGTTGCTTTGACACTAAAAACAACGAAATCGTTTTTATAATGAGAATCGCTGCTGTGCAATACCTGAGAGCAAATTGCTACAGATTCTATTTATACCAAATCACAAAATGGCTACGCAATTTTGTGCTTTTAAAACCCTTAATGGGTTTGTTTTTTAATTCCCGAAAGTGTGACCACACTTTCGGGAATTGGTATTACTGTAGTCATGACGAAAAATATAACAAAACAGACAGTGAAAAAACACATTTTATTCATTTTGCCTTACCTGAATCAAGGTGGCACAGAAAAGCAAGCTCTTAGTTTGATTAAAGGACTTGGCGATCGCTACAAAATATCGCTATTAGCCCCAGATGGTAAAGGCGCTCCACAATTTCGAGCTTTATCAATCTTGCAGCGAGCCTATACCAAGTGGGAGATCAATTTTTTTAAAGGTTTTCCCGAACTGATCTCAGCTATTAAGGAAATCCAAACAGAACAAGCGATCGATCTTGTGCATATTCATGGCGCTCATGAATTAATGTTAGCGGTACATTTAGCACTAAGCAAAGTTCCAATTCTCTTTACGGTGCATGGCTATCATGGAGCAGGAGCAAAATTTAGTTATCAGATGTCCTGCTGGTTTAGTAATTGGTTAGCCGATCGCGTAATTTGTGTTTGTGAAGCTGAATATAATCTTTTATGCGAATTAGGATTAAGTAAAAAGAAGCTCCATTTAATTTATAACGGAGTCCAAGAGCCGATTCTCGATTTTGACAAGTCATTAGAACTGGCTCAAAAGTTTCAGCTAGACCCTGCTAATCAAATCATTCTGGGAACAGCCGCACGTCTAGATGAGGCAAAGGGCTTAACCTATTTACTTCAGGCTTTTGCTAAAGTGCAAGGAGATAACCTCCGCTTAGTCATTGCTGGAAATGGTGATTTAGAAACTTCTCTTAAACAGGAAGCGAAGGATTTAGGGATTGCCGATCGCGTGATTTTCACAGGCTATCTGGAAGACTTACCCAACTTGATGAAACTATTTGATATTTTTGTACTACCTTCTCTTCAAGAAGCTTGCAGTCTTGCCTGTGCAGAAGCGATGTCTCAAGGAAAGCCTGTAGTTGGTACTTGTGTGGGAGGCATTGCTGAGCAGGTCAGCGATCGCCAAACAGGGTTTATTGTCATGCCCCGTGATCCTGTTAGCTTAGCAGTTAAGCTTGCGGAATTGATTGCTGACCGAGACTTACGCGATCGGTTTGCGAAGAATGGTTACAGTCGCTATCGTCAACTTTTCTCCAATGAAATCATGCTCGAAAAAACTGCTGAACTATACGATCAGATGATCGAGAAATAAAAAAGATGAGAGATGATGCTTCGCATCATCTCTCATCTTTAGAAACTATTTAAGAATTGTCTAGATCCCCCCCAGCCCCCCTTAAAAAGGGGGGGAATTAAATTCTTCCCCCTTTTTAAGGGGGATTGAGGGGGATCTCTTAGAGCTTTTAACCGCAGAAAGTAATTCTTAGAAACTATTTAAGAATTGTCTAGATCCCCCCAGCCCCCCTTAAAAAGGGGGGGGAATTAAATTCTTCCCCCTTTTTAAGGGGGATTGAGGGGGATCTCTTAGAGCTTTTAACCGCAGAAAGTGATTCTTAAATGGATTCTTTAAGTAGGGACAACAATAATTAGCCATAAGGCGATCGCTAAAACTAAGGTACTCAAATGCTGAGGAAGTAGCGATCGCCAAGTTTGTCGTGCAATCTTTTGGGTCAAAGCCCATGTCAACAGCACGGAGAAAATTAACGTTGTTCCTTGCAGAAACTCAATTACCGCAGGGTGAGCGATAAAAATTGGTAGATTCGAGCCATCTAGTCCAAAAGTTGCCCAACTAACTGGCAATATGCGCCCCGCTTCTTGCAGAAACAAGCGTAAATAATGCGCCAGATTTGCTCCCAAAACTAAGGGCAAATATCCATAGGCAAGTTGGATAAATGGTCTAGGCTTGTAGGTAGTAATACCGTAGGGAAGTTGATAACCTTCGCAATTCTTTTTCCAGATGATGGTGAGCCAATAGAGCGATCGCATAATTCCGTGAGCAGCTAAGGGAATTAGCGCCGCCACAATTAAAATGAGTAATGATACTGCTAAATGGGGCAAGAGAAATTCGTTACTAGTCGGCACACCTAACGCTATTTCGATTTCTGGCAATCGATGCAAAAAAGCACCACCCAGCAATAACAATAGCAGCGCAACTTCATAGGTACGCGGGACATGGGTTGTCCATAATTCGATCGCAGGAGGTCGGAGATTGAACTCCACTGATCGATGGGGGCAGGCTTTGAGACAGGTCATACATAAAACACAGTCACGATTCTCTTGCAACTGAGCAGGATGGGAATAAAGCGGACATCCATTGGTTTCTAATCCTTCGCCTTTTTGAATGCCACCTTTATAGCATTGATAGGTTGTACATTCGGCTGAACAGGTTCCTTGCTGAGCGCGTAATTCTGTCATTGAGAGTTTGGCGAATAATCCATTCATGCCACCAATCGGACAGAGATAGCGACACCAATACCGACGCTCAAAAATCAGGGAACAGATCATTGCGCCAGCCGTAATCAATAGTAATAAATATGCCGAGAGATAGGCTGTATTTTGTAAATCCCAAAGTTCTTCCCAGAGATAAATCAACACAAATAAACCAAAAAGAAACCAACCTCCCCAACGTTCTGCCCAATCACGATTCCAAGATTTAAGTTGACGGGGAAACAGCCATAAAGAGAGCTTCTGCACAACTTCTCCGTAAATCATAAATGGACAAATGGAACACCATAGCCGTCCGACAAAGGGAAAGCTAATTAAGATTAATGGCCACCACCATGCCCAAAAAAAGTTAAGCGCAATATTACGATCGCGGGTTTGGGGTGCTAAAAACAGGGTTGCGACAACGATTGCAAAAAAGGTGAAGGTAAATCCATAGTTAATGCGGTCAGGAAACCAGTCACTGCGTAAAAAACGGCGCAGGTTAGGAAAGGCATTGAGCAGATTAAACCGAAACTTTTTGCCCTTGGGTTGGGTTGCCCAAAATACTGATTCATCCAGCGATCGCGCACCCTGCGACTGCAATATCGCCCGTTCCACCAATAATTGCAGCTCTTTGAGGTTACCTGTGAAATCATGGCTTTGGAGACTGCGTAGAGCTTCGGCAGTGATCGTGGGTCTAGGAATGCCGAGATCGCGACAAAACAGACTGATGTAATATTCCACATGGGGTTTAATATCGACTTTCCGCACTCGTAAGGATGGAACTTTAATCGAATGTTTAATATGGGAAGCACAAGCCGATTGACGTTTTTCAGAAACCATGATGATCCTTGCTTCGCAGGTCAGAGGTGGATCAGTTTCATTACTGCTGACTTGCCTAAAGGTTCCCTTTTCTAGAAGTTGGATGATTTGGGGTATCAGGGCTTTCGGCAACTCTTGAATATTATTTAAAACGAGAGTTCCCTTTCCCAAATATGCTAATAAACAATGATTTCCACCTGCACGCCCAAATAAATCTGCGCCACTAGTTTGGATAACACTACAATTCACTTTTGCGATCGCTTCTCGTCGGTGTGCCGAATTAAAATGAATCAGAGCCGCAATATTGTCTTTATCCAGTCCTGGTTCGCCCAGAATCAATACTGATTGTCGATCTTCACTAGCCTTTTTAATCTCTTGCCGTAATCTGGTGGCATAGCGACTCTTGCCGATAATTCCCCGTTCAGCCTTGGTAATCAGATAGGGCTGCAAAACCTGCGATCGCTCTTGTATCCATTCCAAAGAAGTTTCAGAATAATTGGAAGACATAATTCTTAACAGGCTCATGCTATTGCCAACTAGAGTATACTCTCTCGACTGCAACATCAAACAGTAAGCTAGCTAGTACAAACCAAAACCCTAGAATATGAGTGGCGGCGCGAAGCGCCGCCACTCATATTCTGGTTTTATGTCCTAAGCAAAACTTGCTTTGCTATAGTGTGGACAAGCTATACAAAATCACAAAAGTATCGACACATTTTAGTGAATTAAAAGCCAAACCTAGCAAACCCAAAAGTGAAGGCGCGAAGCGCCTTCACTTTTGGGTTTGCTGTACCAAATCATATCTTCATTATTTCCCCATTTTCTTTGTTTATAATTTTGAGTTAGCCAATAGATAAACTTAGGAGCGAAGGATTGGCTGATCTCTAATTACATCTGAATGTTACACGGAAGTTTCTAAGATCCTCACCCCTAGCCCATCTCCCAAAAAGCTAAGGTGTACAAACAAGTCAATCTGTCTACGTCTGAAAGTTTAGATCCCCCTCAATCCCCCTTAAAAAGGGTGAAGAAGAAAGTTCTCCCCCCTTTTTAAGGGGGGCTGGGGGGGATCATTAGTAACTCACGCTATAGCTGATAAATTGTGTGTACACCCTAGCCTTTTGCGAGAGGGGGCTGGGGGGGTGAGGGTTCCACTTAACATCAACATCAATTAAATTTATCATTTTGATAGGAGAGAACCTTGAAGATTTTATTGGTTGAAGATGATTTGCACTCTGCGGCAATACTCTTACAACTACTCGCAGAATCTCCTTACGCCATTGATGCGGTAGCCGATGCAAAAACGGCTTGGCAATATGTGGAAACCTACGATTATGACCTGATCATTCTCGATGTGATCCTGCCTGATAGTGATGGTATTGGTCTATGTGCCAAGCTTCGCAACGAAGGCTACACTACTCCTGTGTTGTTGCTGACGGCGAAGGATAGTACGAGCGATCGCGTGATGGGATTAGAATCAGGAGCCGATGACTATGTGGTTAAACCCTATCACTTTCAGGAATTAATAGCCAGAATTCGGGCGCTATTACGCCGCCACCATGAGAGTGATACGCTCATTCAAGAATTTGGGTGGGATGGCTTGCGGCTGGATCTCAAGACGAATACTATTACTTATAAGCAACAACCCTTACGGTTAACTCAAAAGGAATATGGATTATTAGAAATATTTCTTAGACATCCACAACAGATATTTAGTCGTAGTGCTTTGATCGATCAGGTGTGGTCGGCGGGAGAGTTTCCCAGTGATGAGGCGGTGACTACACATATTAAGGGATTACGTCAGAAGTTGAAGGCGGCGGGATTGCAGACCGATCCCATCGAGACTTTGTATGGATTGGGTTATCGGCTCAAACCTGCTCCTGTAGATGTATCTGTGCAAGCACCTGCTGAGCCTGCGGTGAGCAGTCCTTTAGCTAACAAATCTGTAATTGACGAAAATATATCACTGCCAGATAAGACGCGAATACAGAAAGTAATGGCGCTTATAGCTCAGAAATTAATCAAGGGTTTACCAGAGACGATCGCCATGTTTCGACAGATAGCGATCGCTTTAAAGCAGGACGAACTGGGTGCGGATTTGCGTTATGACGGATATATGCAAGCGCATCGACTGACTGGCTCTTTGGGCTCTTTGGGATTTCCTGAAGGATCGGCGATCTCCCGTCAGATTGAGGAGATGCTACATAGAGATTTCCCTCTGATTTCCTTCGATGTGGACTCATTGTGGGAATTGATTACTAATCTCGAACAGATCACCTTCAATCCTTCACCAACAGTTTCCACTGAGCCGACCTTATTTCCATCCCATCCTGCTTATTCGCCACTACCTCTATTATTAGTTATCGATGATAATGTTTTGTTAGCACAGGCTATTCAGCTTGAAGCAGAAACTTGGGGAATGCGGGTTCAAACGGCGTTTGATCTGACAACTGCTAGGGAAAAAATTGCGAAGGAACCACCTGATGTGATCTTGCTAGATATTATGTTTCCTAGTTCTACGGAGAAGGGACTGGCTTTGTTGGATGAACTGTCTCAGAGGGAGCCGAAAATTCCGACGGTGATGATGACGGCGACGAGTGGGTTGAGCGCTCGCGTGATGGCGGCGCGTAAGGGTGGTTGCTCATTTATCGAGAAGCCTGCTTCTACGGAAGAAATTCTGAAGACAGTGTCACGGGTCTTGTATCAACGCTGTAGCGATCGCTCTAAGGTGATGATTGTCGATGATGATCCAAATATGCTCAAAATTCTGCGGCAATCGCTTGGAAATTGGGACATTGAAGTGGTTACTTTACAGAATCCCCACCAATTTTGGCAAGTATTGGAATCAACTGAACCCGATCTCTTGATTTTAGATTTGATCATGCCAGACTATAGCGGTATTGATTTGTGTAAAGCGGTGCGGACGGATTCTCTCTGGCATAATTTACCGATTGTGTTTTTATCGGCTCATAACGATCGCGAAACAATTCGGCAATTATTTATTGCGGGTGCTGATGATTATCTGAGTAAGCCATTTACGGAAAGCGATTTATACACGCGCATTCTCAGTCGTTTAGATCGCAGTCGCCTATAGTAAGCCCTTCAATCCACTCACCCTTGGTTCAAAAATTTCTCAGATATTAGGTTGGTCATGAATACACTCTTACGTCAGCTCGCTCATAATTTCGATGAATCTGAAGTGGTTAATCTGACTAACTGCGATCGCGAGCCGATTCATATTCCTAGCTTGATTCAGCCCCACGGACTATTGATGATACTTACCGAGCCAGATTTGCGGATTGCTCAAGTAAGCGCCAATGCCCTTGAGATTTTGGGAATAGCGATCGATGATTTACTCGATCGCCCCTTGGGAGAATTTGCAGGTGACGAACTGATTAAATCGATTCAAGCTTGTCTCGATCACAATTTTGAATACCCTAATCCTCTACGTGTTGAGTTTGCGGATTTGGGCGATCGCTTGCCTCTAGTTTTTAATGGTATTGTGCATCGCGCTCCCACAGGTGAAATTGTCCTAGAATTAGAGCCTTGGGAATCATTGGCGGGAAGTGATTTTTTTCAGTTCTATCACCAAATCAAACATAATCTTGCCAAAATCCAGACCGCCCAAGACTTAAGCGCATTATGCGATCTCGTGGTACAGGAAGTCCAAGCCCTAACGGGATTTGATCGCGTCATGATCTATCGCTTTAGTGAGCAGGGGGATGGAACGGTGATTGCGGAAACGAAACAGCCTGATCAAGAGGCTTTTCTGGGGCTGCGATATCCTGACTCAGATATTCCGAAACAGGCAAAACATCTTTACACTCTCAACTGGTTGCGCTTAATTCCAGACGTGAATTATCAACCAACAAGGTTAGTCAGTCATAGACTCCCAGAGGCGGAATCACCCCTTCAAAAAGCACCCCTTGACATGAGTTACTGTGCCTTGCGATCGGTTTCACCAATCCATATTGAATATCTGCAAAATATGGGGGTGACAGCTTCGATGTCTGTTTCTCTAATTCAAAACAAAAAGTTGTGGGGATTGATTGCTTGTCACCATTACACCCCTAAATTTGTTCCCTATGAGACTCGGACTGTTTGTGAATTTTTGGGGCAGTTGATGTCTACGGAATTAGTCAATAAAGAAGCTAACGAAAATCTGGATTACAAACTCCATCTCAAAACAATTCAAGGTCAGTTTGTGGAACGTTTGACCAAAGCCACGGGCTTTGTGGAGGAACTCGGCTATGATCACGAAGCATTATTAGATCTTACGTCTGCTCAAGGTGTGGCTATTTGCGATGGTGATCGCCTGATTTTGATTGGTGAAACTCCTGATGAGCTAGCCGTGAAATCTTTGCTAACTTGGCTAGAGGCTCACTTAGAGCAGGATCTTTTTGTTACCGATGCTTTACCCAGTGTCTATGCTGAGGCGGTGGAATATCAAGCGATCGCTAGTGGCTTAATGGCGATCACCATTTCTAAAATCCAGCATCGATATGTTCTTTGGTTTCGTCCTGAGCAACTGCAAACTGTGACTTGGGCAGGCGATCGCGATAAACCAACGCAAGTTGCTGAAGATGGCAGTATTCGTCTTCTGCCTCGTCAATCCTTTTCCGCTTGGAAAGAAATCGTATGTGGTAAATCTAATCCTTGGTTACCCTGTGAAGTAGATAGCGCGATCGAACTGCGACAGATAATTGTGGATATTGTCTTACGTCAAGCCGATAAACTTGCCAAAATCAACATAGATTTGGAACTTAGTAACAGCGAACTTGATGCCTTTGCCTACATTGCTTCCCATGATTTAAAGGAACCTTTGCGCGGGATTCATAACTATGCCACTTTTTTGTTGGAAGACTATGGCGAAATCCTCAAGGGAGAAGGAGCCGACAAGCTGCATACATTGGTAAAACTGACTAAACGGATGGAATCATTGATCGAATCTTTGCTGAAATTCTCACGGCTAAGTCGTCAAGAGTTACAAATGGAACCGCTTGATCTCAATCACTTATTGCAAAATGTGAGAGAACTATTTGCGATGAATCCGCAATGGCAGAACAGCAAGATTAAAATCCCGCGATCGCTACCGTTGGTAAGGGGCGATCGCCTTTTGATCGAAGAGATTTTTATTAATTTAATTACCAATGCCTTTAAATACAATGACCATTCTGAGAAATTGGTGGAGATTGATTGGTATGTGGAGCAGCCTAAATCCCCCTTGGTGATGATCTATGTGCATGATAATGGTATTGGCATTCGAGAGAAGCATTTGGAATCAATCTTTCAAATCTTCAAACGATTGAATTCACATAGCAAATATGGTGGTGGTACGGGCGCTGGGTTAACCATTGTCAAAAAGATTGTGGAAAGGCACAAAGGTAATATTCAAGTACAATCTATCTATGGACAAGGAACCACCGTTTCTTTTACCCTCCCTGCGTGTGATCTCAATACTGCTATTTAGATATTAGTTTTTATGACCATTAATGAATAATCTCTTAACTTCTCCTTGGGATGACCTCACCCATCCCATCATTCTCATCGTTGAAGATAGCGATGAAGACTTCTATATGTTTATGAGAGCTACCCAAAATCTCGATGCATTAGAGCGATCGCTTTATCGATTTTTACGATTTGACAATGGCGATGATGTTCTTGACTATCTATTTCGACGAGGGGAATATCAAAACCTCAAGGCTCCTTTACCCGTTGCTATGTTGCTCGATCTCAACTTACCAGGAACCGATGGTCGAGACATCATTCAGCAAGTAAAGCAAACTACCCATTTACAAACTCTACCAATTATCGTTTTGACCACATCCAGCAGTCAACGCGATATTAAAACCTGTTACGAGAACGGAACCAACAGCTATACACTCAAACCGATGGGCGTTACCGCTATGCAACAAACTATTCAGACCTTGTTTCAGCATTGGTTTCAAGTTGCGGTGCTACCTAGCTACGGACAGTTCACCATCTGAAATCTCGCCTTAAATTCTGCCTGAAATCTTATGATCTCGACATCATCTCCCTTAGACTCCGCCATTAGCATTTTGATTGTCGATGATTCGGCAGAAGATCGCGCTACTTACATTCGCTATTTGCGATCGGATACTCGTCCCTATACTTTTTTGGAAGCGGAAACCCTAGCAGAAGGGATAGATTTATGGCGATCGCAACATCCCGATATTTTCCTGATTGATTATTTTCTACCCGATGGCGAAGGCTGGGAGTTTTTAGCTGCAATGGGAGAGGGCGATCTTGTGCCAAAGCTAGCGGCGATTATTTTAACTGGACATGACGGCAATGAACAGGCTATCCTCCAAACAATGCGGTTAGGAGCTGCCGACTATCTGATTAAGAGAGAAGTTACCGCTATATCTTTATGTAACCGTGTTGGACAGGTGTGCGATCACATCATGCTTACCCATCAACTAAAGCGATCGCAAGAGCAGGAACTTTTGATTGCCAAAATCTCGCTATATATTCGGCAATACATTGGTTTAGAAGAAATTTTAAATGCGATCGTCCATGAAGTACGCAATTTTTTAAAAGCTGATCGCACCGTTGTTTATCAGTTCAACCCTGATTTTAGTGGCATAGTCGTAGCTGAGTCGGTTTTATCGCCTTGGAAAACCTGTCTAAATCAGCATATTGACGAATACTGCTTTCAAGGTAATCTCGGAGAGAGATATGCAGAAGGTCGTGTTTTTGCAACTTCTAATATTTATAAGGCAAACTTAACTGAATGCCATTTGCAATTAATGGAACAGTTTCAGGTTTGGGCAAATCTAGTATTACCGATCTTGACCATCAACGACAAAACTCCAAAATTATGGGGATTGTTGATTGTCCACCAATGTTCTCATCCACGTATTTGGCAACAGAGCGAGGTTAGCTTACTTCAGCAATTATCCGTACAGTTAGCGATCGCTATCCAACAAGCTGAACTCTATCACGATCTGCAAGTTAGCAATGTGGAATTAGAAAATCGCGTTAGAGAGCGCACTGCCGAACTTTTTAAACGTCAAAGCGCTCTCCAAGAATCAAATCGTCGTTGGCAATCGTTACTGGATAATGTGCATCTAATCGTTGTGGGTCTGAACTGTGAGGGTATAGTGGAGTATGTCAATCCCTTTTTTCTCGCCTCCACGGGCTACGAATCAGAGGAAGTGATCGGCAAAGACTGGTTCTCTCTCTTTCTGCCCCAAATTATGCAAGAAGAGATCAGAGAGGCTTTTTCAGATTCACTAATCAATAATTTTCAGTCCCACTATCAAAATCCGATTTTGACGAAGACAGGTGAAGAAAGAATGATCGCATGGAACAATACCACCCTTCACAATCAAGATCATCAAATCATTGGTACACTAGGCATTGGTGAAGATATTACGGAGAAGTTGAAGGTTGAGCGAGTCAAAGATGAATTTATTTCCATCGTTAGCCATGAACTCCGCACACCCTTATCATCGATTCGGGGCGCGTTGGGTCTGCTTTCTTCGGGTGTATTAGCCAACAAACCCGAAGTTGCCAAGAATATGCTTGATATCGCAGCGATCGACATCGAGAGGTTAGTCCGTCTGGTCAATGATATTTTGGACTTAGAGCGTTTAGAATCTAACAAGGTAAACCTCGATCGCCAATGGTATGACACCTCAGCGCTATGTCGCCAAGCCACCGAAACCATGCAAGCGATCGCCACCGAAAGCCAGATCCAAATCTTAGCTGAGTGTAAATCCTTCCAAATTTTTGCTGATAGCGATCGCCTTGTCCAAACCCTTGTTAATTTACTAGGTAACGCGATTAAGTTCTCACCACCACAAAGCCAACTGGAAATCCGAATAGAATCTCTTGCGGAGGAAATTATTTTTCATATCAGCGATCGAGGTCGGGGCATTCCCGTAGAGCATCTAGAAAGTATTTTTGGGCGTTTTAATCAAGTCGATGCTTCCGATTCTCGACAGATGGGAGGCACAGGATTAGGTTTAGCTATCTGTCAAAGTATTGTGCAGCAACATGGTGGCAAAATATGGGTTGAAAGTAAATTATCAGAAGGAAGTACGTTTTCATTCACAATTCCCCACCAAAGAAAATAAGAATGATCCCCCTCAATCCCCCTTAAAAATGGGGAAGAAGAAAATTCTCCCCCATTTTTAAGGGGGGCTGGGGGGGATCTAAACCTTGAAACATAGACAAAGAGAATTTGTAACATTATTCAGAAATTTATAACTATGCCCACCAAATCGATTTTACTAATTGATGACGAACCAAATCTGGCTCAAGTCATAGCGGTTTGTTTAGAAAGCTTTAAAGGATGGAAAGTCCAAATCGCAAACTCTGGCAAAGCAGGGCTTAGCATTGTCGAATCCCTCAAACCCGACGCTATTCTCCTTGATGTAATGATGCCTGAAATGGACGGTATTACGGTCTTTCAGCATCTCCAACAAAATCCAGAAACTCAAAATATTCCTGTAATTCTCTTAACAGCCAAAGTACAAGCAAGCGATCGCGCCAGATTTGCTCAACTAGATATAGCAGGGGCGATCTCTAAACCCTTTGAGCCACTCCAAATTGCCGATCAAATTGCCCAACTTCTAAATTGGTAATTGCTGAAATAAAGAGCCAGATTTTCTGTGGTGCGGCTGCGCCGCACCACGGAAAATCTTAAATCTCCTCTTCCTCAGAATATCCTCATTTTTATTCCCTAAACTGAAGCTAAATTGTCATTAGAATTAGAACTGATTTCCCAGCCCCTCATCCCCAGCCCCTCTCCCTTGATGGGAGAGGGGCTGGGGGGGTGAGGGTTCTACGTAACATCAGTTAGTTAGAAGCCAAATTGTACTTCACAGTTCCAATGGAAAATATATCTAGAAAAACAGTTTTACTAATAGATGACGAGGAATATATTTGCAAAATCGTCGAGACTTGTGTAGAAATTTTTAGTGACTGGCAACCCCTAACCGTCCCTTGCTGTGAAGAGGGCTTAGCAGCCGTTGAAAACATCAGACCCGATGTAATTTTGCTAGATATGATCATGCCAAATATGGATGGATTCGCTTTTCTTAAAACTTTGCAAGCTAATCCTGAATTTGCAAATATTCCTGTTGTCTTACTAACTAGTCGCGTTGACCTCACCGAAGCTCAAAAAATTGCTCAGCTAGGAGTCAGAGGCGCGATCGCTAAACCCTTCAATTCTGTTCAAATTGTTACTCAAATTAAACGTATTTTGGATTGGTAATCATAATGAGATGCGGCGCGGAGCGCAACATCTCATTATGATTACCAAAGCACAAAATGGCGTAGCCATTTTGTGCTTTTAAAACCCTTACTGGATTTGTTTTTCAATTCACAAAAGTGTGGCCACACTTTCGTGAATTGGTATTATCTATAAGACTGGTGAAAGCAAGCGTAGCAGGGCGGAGATTGCCCCTAAGCCAAATTTAGAGGCTGCCCCCCGTGCCATCCCTATCAGACCTTAATTACTGATTTTTTCTTGTTTCGCCAAGTACTGATTTATGGGATCATTATCCTCTAAATAACCGCTACATCCTTGTAAAAAGATTTGGCGTAAAAGGAAGTAGACATATGGGTAACTTAGAACATCTCGCGATACTGAAACAAGGGGTAGCCAGTTGGAATAGATGGCGATTAGAAAATCCTGAGATTATCCCCAATCTGAGTGGTACTAACTTGAGGCGAGCTAATCTCCGCGAAGCAGATTTGAGTGGGGTAAATTTGCGTTGGGCAAACCTGAGTAATGCTAATTTATTAGGAGCGAATCTGAGTGGTTCTGATCTAGTGAAAGCAAATTTGCGAGAGGCTGATTTGTATAAAGCAAATCTCAAAGATGCGGAAGTAAATGGAGCCTATTTGAGTAAGGCTCATCTAAGAGAAGCTTCTTTGCAAAGATGCGATCTAAGTTTGGCAAACCTTCAGGGAGCTGATCTAATTAAGGCATACTTTAACGGAGCAAACTTGTGTGGGGCTGATTTAGATTCAAGTGATTTGAGTAATGCTAATTTAAGTGAAACAAACTTAAGTAATGCCATTTTAAGTAATGTCATTTTGACCAATGCCGATCTTCGTCGTAGTGATTTGAGCAATGCAAATCTAGAATTTGCCGATCTCAGTAATACAAACCTATCAGACTCAAAACTATGTGCTGTAAATTTAAGTAATGCTAATTTGCAAGAATGTGACTTGAGTAATGTTGCTATTAATCAAGCTAATTTAAGTTATGCCAATTTATGTGATGCAATTCTCAGCAATGCCAATCTAAGTAATACAAATTTGAGTCATGCTAATCTTAAAAATGCAGTTTTGAGCAATGCAATTTTGAGTGATGCAGACTTAAGTGATAGTAATTTAGAAGATGCAATTTTAAGTGATGCAATTTTAAGTAATGCTAATTTGAATGGAGCTATTCTGACAGGAGCGCAACTCATCTCAGCTAAATTAGATGCTGCTTTTTTGATTGGGACTAATTTAGTCAAAGCGAATTTGCGCCTTGCGAATCTTAATGGAGTGAGTTTGTCTGAGGCAAATCTATTTGGAACAATTATGCCCGATGGTTCTGTACATAATCACTAATAAAGGCGATGGCGCAAAGCGCCATCGCCTTTATCTAATAGGATTAATCCTTTGGTTTGCCAGCAACATCTCCATCGCCATCAATGTCGCGACCAGTCAAACTTTCTAGAGCATCAACTGCCTTGCCTGCGGAATCTTTGGCGATCGCACCAACATCTGTGTTTAGCACATCGGAAACTTTTTTAACATTTTCTTCACCAATAGTGCCTTCAACCTTTTCCTTAATTCCTTCAGCTACTTCCCCAGCTTTCTGCTGTAAGCCACTAACAAATCCACCAATCCCTGATTTTTGTTCTTCGCTCATTTTAACTAAACTCCGTAGAGTTGAGGTTGATTTACCCTTGCATTATAGTCATGTAAGTCTGAGAATATATGTTTTTTGCAACACTATAGCACTCCTAAATGAGTTGTAAGATTTTGAGGGTTGTGAGAGTGCGCCCCGAAGGGGCGCACTCTCACAACCTATTTAGGATTGCTATATGTAAAAGTAGGTATAAAAATCGGTGTATTAAAAATCTTGCTTTGCATAGTTTTCGACCTACTAAATGCTATATGCTTTCTCTTCATTTTCTATCGTTCAGCGATTACTAACATTTCAAAGTCTTCAGTTGTCAATTTATCTTCACGAGAAAAAGCACCAAGTTTTGCTCCAAACATTTCAACATTCGTAAACCTAAGCATTTTCAGCAGCCATGTTATTTCAGATGGTACATAATACCTTTCGTTGCATTCAAGTTCTTTTTCTTCTCCATTATCATCTACAAATTTTGTAATGCTATAATCCCTGAATGTCATTAGGTCAAAATTTTTGCTGTTATATTGAGCATTGCCTTCGACAACTCCTTCAGCATGAAATTCATTTATAGAGTGAAACAATGGAAATAGCCCATTCAAAGTTGTAAAAATGAATTTTGACTTGTGCTTCAAAGATTTTGAAATATTTTGAAGAATTGTGAAATTCATTTCATCGGTTTCCATCAATGAGAAGCCTCCTTCACACATCATAATAGCCAAATCAAATTGGTTCTCAAACGGTAAGTTGCGTGCGTCGTACCTTAAAAATTCTACTTGTAAACCATTCTGCTCTGCTTTTTCTCTTGCTCTTTGTAGCATCGCTTCAGACAGATCGATCGCTGTAATGTCATAACCTCTTTTTGATAACTCTATTGAATGGCGACCCGTCCCGCATCCAATATCAATAATCTTTAACTCCTTGTTGTAATTTATCTCTTTCTCTAGAAAATCACATTCACCCATAGTTCCTTGGGTAAAAATTTCGTTGTCATATTGTTGACCATAGTTTTCAAATAAGGTCTCGTACCATTGTTTTTTATGCATTCTTTTTCTCCTTGGTAAACTAAAAACCTAGAAAGCTATTCTACCCGCGTAGCGGGCGGGACAACTTCTGGTTTTTGGTTTTTAATTGGGGTGAGCTACTTAATAGCAAAGATGATCTCGCCACTGCGATCGCCAAGTTTCTCACAAAATATAGTGATGCGATTAGTGATGCGATCATGCCTTTTCTCCTGATTGCGCTATGTATTTACATTCTCTATCGTTGCGAAGCAAGACTTTTACTGTTTTGCCTCCTAGATAACGTCAGTTCGACGAAAGCGAAAAATGGTAAGAATCGCTTAGCGATTCTTACCATTTTTCGCCATTTGCGGCGTGCGAAGCACGCCGCAAATGGCTATATCGAACTCACGTTAGATAGGGTTCGCTACGCGAACCCTATCTAGGAGCTAGTTTGAAATTAACCCAAACTGAGGTTAAATATTACTGCTCAAGCTCAAAGCGCTAGATACTCACACTTCTTGAGGCTAAAAGTTCTTGAATCATATCGGCTAGCTGTCGTAAGCGAAATGGTTTAGTGAGATATTCACTAGCTCCCGCCTCTAAACACCGTTCGCGATCGCCTGTCATTGCCAAACCCGTAAGTGCAATGATCGGAATATTGGCTACCTTTGGATTATTACGAATAAGTTTCATCGCCGTAAGTCCATCCATTTCAGGCATTTGGATATCCATCAGAATAATATCAGGCTTTTGCGCGATCGCCATCTCCACCGCAATTTTGCCATTTTTCGCTAGTGATAATTGATATCCTCGATTTTCTAGATAACTACTGACACTTTCAATATTAGCCTCGTTATCTTCAGCGATCAAAATTGTAGAAGGTGTTGCGGTAGAGTTTGTCAGGATCGATACATCAGCGATCGCTGATGACAGCAAGTTAGTCTCATGCTTAGTTAATTGACTTTGCAGGTAGGGCAGACGCACCCGAAATCGGCTGCCTTTATCGACTTCACTTTCTACATCAACAGATCCTTTGTGCATTTCCACAATCTTTTTTACTAGCGAAAGTCCCAAACCTGTACCTGCATATTTACGATTGAGGGCGCTGTCAATTTGGATAAAGGTTTGGAACAGTTTGCTAATATTCTCTGGAGCGATACCAATCCCTGTATCAGAGACTATAAAGTCCGTATAAAACTCCGATGGTTCGCCCTCGTGCTGAATTTCGCCCATTTGGACTTCTAATACTACTGCTCCACCGTCTGGGGTAAACTTCACGGCATTGGTGAGCAGATTGATTAAGACCTGACGGATTCGTAATTCATCAACTTGAATATTGGAAAGACGAGTATTTATTAGGCAACCAGAAATATTAAGAGATAGTTGAATATTTTTTTTGACAGCGAGTTGTTTGACAAAGGTAAGGCTGTCGTTACAGAGCTTCTTGATATCCACATTTTTAAGGTGTAGCTCTAGTTTTCCTGATTCGACTTTGGCAAGATCGAGGATATCGGTAATTAATGATAGTAAATGCTGTCCACTTGATTCGACAGTAGTAATTGCTTTCATTTGCCGATCGCTTAAAGTCCCTAAGCCTCCTTCCACTAAAGCCTCTGACAGACCTAAAATTGCATTCAAAGGCGTGCGTAACTCATGGCTCATATTTGCCAAAAACTCATCCTTGAGGCGCGTAGCTCGCTCTAGCTCAATATTGGCTAGGGCTAATTTTCCGTTGTTTTCTTGTAATCGAATCTCGCTTTCCTGAAGAGCCGCAGTGCGCTTTTCTACTCGCTCCTCTAACTCTTGATTGAGCTTTTGCAGAGCATTTTCAGCAAGTTTCTTTTCGGCTAATTCCGTTTGGATTCTTTGATAGAGACTAGCTTGGGCGATCGCGATCGCCATCTGATCACTGACTTGGCGAAAAAGATCGATTTCCCACTGTTGCCATTGATGCGTCTGGCTATGATGGGCTACTAGCAATCCCCAGAGGCTATTCTGTTGCATAATCGATGCAACCAACTGAGCTTTGAGTGTGTGGTTTCGGCAAAATTCTTGTAGCCCGAACGAAATCTCTACGTGATCAAGATCATCAATCTGATAAGTTTTGCTTTCGAGATAATATTGGAGCATTTCTGGCGGAAATATTTCCGTAGGAATTGTCATGTCTAGCATTTTTATTGATTGCTCAGACACAGACTCGGCAGTGATTTTGCCACTACCGTCGGGTAACAAGCAACAAACTAAAACGCGATCAATGGCAATAATCTGTCTTAACTCGGTAACAGCCGTATTTAAAATTTCCGTAAAATCAAGGGATTGCCGAATACTCAAGGTTAACCTTGATATAATTCGTTCGCGTTCAACCTGTTGCCGAAATTCTAATTCCTTTTGTTTGCGGAGTGTAATATCTTCTTTGACAGCGACATAATGAGTAATGTTACCATTTGGATCTCTAATTGCCGAGATGGAAGCCTGTTCCCAATACAGTTCTCCATTGCGCTTTTTATTTTGCAGTTCTCCATGCCATTCCTTCCCACTGGTGATGTTATCCCAGAGGCTTGTGTAGATTTGCTCGGAGACATATCCAGATTGGAGAATGCGGGGATTTCTGCCGATCACATCGGTAAATTTATAACCTGTTAGCTCTTCAAATTTGGGATTGACATATTCAATATCCCCTCCCACATTTGTAATTACAATCGAGGCAGGACTTTGCTCCGATACCCTTGAGAAGATTTTTAAAGCTTCTTCTGCTTTGTGGCGTTGGATAATTTCAGATTGGAGTTTTTGGTTCTGCTTGTCTAAATCTTGGGTAAGGTGTCGTAGTTTTAAATGCAATTCCAGTCTAGCAATTAGTTCTTCTTGTTGAAAAGGTTTGGTAACGTAATCTACTGCTCCTAAATTTAATCCCTTGACCTTATCGGCGGTACTAGCTAAGGCGGTCATAAAAATAATTGGAATATGGCGGGTTGCTTCTGACTCTTGAAGCTGTTGACAGGTCTCAAACCCGTTTAATTCAGGCATGAGAATATCTAATAAAATTAGATCGGGTTGTGCTTTGGTGATTTTGGCGATCGCGCTCAGTCCATCCATAGCCACGAGAATTTTATAGCCATAGGAACTTAAAACCGTAGAAAGCAATTTCACATTGGCAGGATTATCATCAACTATAAAAATCACAGAAGGCTGCTGGTTAGACATGGTAACTATCACTCCTTGACTGCAATAGCTTGAAAATATTTGGTTCATCAAAGGCTTGCACTAAGGATAGTAATCTATCGGCAAAACTTTGGTATTGCGGATCAAGTTGGCTAATTCTTTGGGCTTCTTGAGCGATCACCTCGAAATCACCAACTCCTAATGCCGATAGAATTGCAGCTAACTCAGTAAATGGCGGTATGATTAAAAGCTGCTCTGCCATTGTGTCGGATGTTTGCTTCGGTGCTGATTGATTATAAATCCATGATAGATGTAGATATTCTTGAATTTTTCCTAAAAATATCGATAAATCAATGGGCTTTGCCAAAAAATCATCACAGCCTGCGTTAATACTTCTGATTTTCTCGGATTCGACAATACTAGCAGAAAGAGCCAGAATAGGGATATTCTGAAATTTTGGCATCTGTCTTAATTGACGCACCATTTCAATCCCATTCATCTCAGGCATAGCTAGATCGGCAATAATGACATCGACGGAATTGTTTTTTGCCATTAAGATTCCATGATAGCCATTTTCCGCTTCTAGCACAATGAAACCTAATGGCTCTAGTAAATTCTTGATCACCGCCCGATTTGCCCAACGGTCATCCACTACTAAAATGGTGATTCTGCGACCTGTATATCCAATAATGTTTGGCGAATCAGCGATCGCAATATTACTAACAATAGGTTGCCGCGTTTTAATCTCAGCTAAATCTAAGGAAAACCAAAAGCTGCTGCCTCTATTAATCTTGCTGCTCACTTGGAGATTTCCCCCCATCATAGAGACTAACTTTTGAGTAATTGATAATCCTAGTCCAGTGCCTTCAGGACGTTTTTTGAAATCACCTACCTGCTCAAAGGGCTGAAATATTTTGTCTAAATGTTCTGGAGCAATACCTTTGCCAGTATCAATGACTGCAAAGAGAATTTTGGTAAGATGGGGAGTTGTATCATCTTTACTTGGATTGTTGATATCTACTGGTACTACTTCTACGCGCAAAGTTACCATGCCGTGATCGGTAAACTTAATTGCATTTCCTAATAGATTCAGCAATATTTGCCTTAGACGTTGTTCATCGACAAGTAAATTTACGGGTAAGTCTTCAGAAAACTCGTGATTGAAGAGCAAGCTTTTTTCCTCAGCCTTGATTTGACAGATTTTTGCTACACTCATCAAGAATTTTGGGAAGTTGATGACAGAGGGATTTAAATCTAAATGATGGGCTTCGATTTTCGATAAGTCAAGAATTTCAGAAATGAGACTGAGTAAATGCTTGCCACACTGACTAATAATTTCTAGCCCTTCTTTTTGTTTAGGTGTGAGATTAACGTCACGCGCAAAAACTTGAGCATAGCCAAGGATGCCATTGAGGGGAGTCCGTAATTCATGGCTCATATTGGCGAGGAAAGTGCTTTTGGCTTGATTAGCTTCTTCGGCCTGTTGCTTGGCTTCTTTTAGAGCTATTTCATTGGCTTTGCGATCGGTGACATCCATTGCCATCGAAATTAACGCTCGTCTACCATCAGCAATCCGACCTAGGGGAGCAGTTGCAAAATTCCAAATTCGCCTAGAGCCATCTTTCGTAAATATCTCAAACTCTCCATCGTCACACTGTTCGGTAATCTCATAGAGGTTTTGGATTTTCCGTAGAATCTCCTGATAGTTATCCCGAAAAACCTTCGCTACCCAATCTCCAATGGTGGGAATTTCTGCAAGAGTATAGCCAGTGATTTCTGTCCAAGTTCGATTAATTTGTATGATTTGTCCATCTTCCGCATGAATAATAATCGGTAGGGGAGCATCAGTAATGGCGCGGCTCAGTCTTTCTTCACTTTCTTGGAGGGCTTGTGCTACTATCTTCTGCTCTGTAATATCCGTAGCGACACCAATGATCATTTGCTGAGAATCGATGATACTTGAGAGGTAAGCAGAGTTAAACTGCCAAACACGAGTGGAACCATCATAAGTTGTAATATTTATTTCTTTAACTTCTGTAGGACTATCATGTTCAGATGTATGGTTTTGAGATGGTTGTAGCAATGGCAGATAGTTTTGACAAAATCGATCTGTCCATTCTGTTATTTCAGTAATGTCACAGTCTGTAAATCCCGTTTGATTAATCCAAGCACGGTTAATTTGTAATGGTTGGTTATCCCTCGAATAGAGAATGATGGGGAATGGTGCGTTGACGATCGCTAAACGAAACCGTTCTTCACTGTTTTGGAGGGCGATTGCAGCCTGTTTGCGAGTAGTGATATCTTGAAATGATGAAATCAGGAACTTTACGGAGTGATCTGCATTACGATAACAAGATACATTGAGGATGGTATATACCAAAGAGCCATCCTTGCGAATAAACCTCTTTTCCATTTCATAACCATCAATTTCACCATTAAGCAATCTTTGAAATTTATCGAGGTTAGATGCAAGATCCTCCGTATGGGTCATCTCTGTCCATGACATATTGCATAGTTCAGTTTCGCTATAACCGAGCATTTCCGACAGTTTATGATTGACCCGCAACCATCGTTTATCAATTGAACTAATGGCAATACCAAGTACCCCGACATCAAATTGCGATCTAAAGAGAAATGCATGTTCTTGTATTTCTCTTTCTGCGGCGGCGCGACGTTTTTCGGAGTCAGTAAGCCTGAGTGATAGCCCCACATCTTCGGTCAGTTCTGTCAATAAATTGACAACAATATCGTCAAAAAAGTTTTTTTCTGAAGCATAGAAGACGATCGCGCCAACGTTCTGCTGATCGATGACCAAGGGGAAAGCAGTACTACCGCTAATACCATGTTTTTGGGCTTGGGAATGCCACGGAAGAGTTTTTGGGTCTGTAAAATAATCATTGACGACAACAATTTGATTGTCTCTAATAGCAATACCCGCTGGCTCAAGGGAAGTTGGTAGAGATGGATCAATGGATATTTGCATTTCTTGAATATAGTTAATCGCTTCTCCTGCTGCCGCAAATGTCTCGACTATCAAGGTTTCAGGATTGACAATGCCGATCCAAACGAGTCGAAATTTCCCATAATCAGATGCAATTTCACAAATTTTAAGTAGTAATTCCTGCGGTTCACGAATACGGACGATCGCTTCATTAGCCCGACTCAGAAATCTGTGCAGTTGCGTAGTGCGTTCGAGTTGATGCTGTAACTTAATTTGATTGGTGATGTCCTGCACAAACACAAAAAATAGACCTTCTCCCTGAGGAAAATAGGAGATACTAATTTGCACATCAATGAGATTGCCACTTCTTTGCTTCCATTGCTGACAAATTTTTGTTTTCTGGTGGGCAATCCAACTGGAGGTGAATTCATTTTGTTCGATGTCTGTAGTTACTACTAAGTCAAAAATTGATCGCTCCAATAATTGCTCGTTACTGTAATCTGTGATTGCGGTCAAAGCTGCGTTTACTTCCTTAAATTTGCCAAAGCGATCGAGCATGGCATAGCCATCAATGGAAGTCTCAATCGCAGTCAGATATCGTGAGGCATTATCAGCAACCATCAACGCTTGTTCAGTTTCGGCTTTTTGCTTTAGGGATTGTAGGGCTAATCCTCCCAATCGCCTAATCTGGTAAGCAACATAAAAAACAATACCAATCAAAAGCCCTGTCAAACTGCTAACGATAATTGCCAACTGCTGTAAAGGTTCGTCAGCCTCACTAAGATCAATTTTGGCGACCATTACCCAAGGTGTATTTTTAATTCTCTGTGATGCGCCGATCACTGAGATATTGCGATAATCAGATAATCGCGATAATAACTTCTGTTTTTGTGTCGTTTTTATGGCTTGTACTGATAAAAAACCAGTTTGATCTAGCGATCGGGTAAATTCTAATCCAGCATTATCTCTATGGCGAAGAGGATTGAGATATCGTGCCAAATTTCCTTCTTGTCGCACGAGAAAGGTTTCCGCAGTGGCGCTAGTTGTCGGCCATGATCTTAATAGGGGAAATAAATAATTGGTGGGATCTGATTCTAAATACGCTGCTCCTATGAGGGTATTCGTTTGATCATAGATAGGTACAAGCACTCCATATACAGCCATCTTACCTGTGCTAGTTTCCTGCCAATGCATATCGACAAATTCAAATCTATTTACTTTAGTCGGGGTTCGTAATTTTGCCTGAAAAGTCTGCGTTACTAATTCCGTCAAATTTGCTGGTTGTCCTTCTTGCCATACCAACCTGCCCGCTCGATCAATTAGTACTATTCTGTGATATCCATATTCTGTTCTCGTCTTGAAAGCCTCTTGCTGCATTATCAATCGCTGCTGTTGCGCGTTGTCATCCTGTATGCCCCTTTCAATTGCTTGGAGGGTGGTGATTACCGATGGACGCGATGTAAAGATCAGGGCATCGGATTGTCGTTCATTAATCCATTGTTCAATTTGATTGGCTTTTAACTGGGCGATCGCTAGGAGTTTTTCTTGAGTATTGTGGGTAATCTTTTGTCCAAACCAATAAAAAGACCCTATCCCCCCGCCTAATATACTCACAACAGCGATCGCTAACCCCAAAAATAAGTTTCTGGTGTTAGATATTTGCTTTAGATGATTTTTTTGCTCATCCTTTAGTAATCCATCTAACATTTATTCCGTTTATACAATCAATAATTAAAATAAAGCCACAATGAGAACTATATTTATAGCATTCCTAAATAGGTTATGAGAGTGCGCCCGCTCTCTCATAACAATCAAATGAGCGCTATCGTTTCAGTTAAGACTAATAAAACCAATATTAATGTAATTATTATAGCAATAAATGAGGTCATGCTAGATAAGAATAGACAGTGCCAATCGCCGTCTATTCTTTCCACGTTCAATCCTTTCCTTTCTATAGCGCTCCTAAATAAGTTGTGAGAGTGCGTCTCACAACCTATTTAGGAGCGCTATAGGATTACCATAAATGAACGTGAATTCGATATAGCCATTTGCGGCGTGCTTCGCACGCCGCAAATGGCTATATCGAGCTGATTTTAAATGAGTTCGCTGATCCCTTCTCATACCAATTCACGCAAGTGTTGCCACACCTTCGTGAATTGCCGCAATAGCAAAGTCATTGGTTTGCGCTGACTTTGCTATTGCGGCTGATGACAAGTGATGCAGTGAAATGCCCCACCACCTAAGAGAATATGTTTTGCTGAAAGCCCGATCGCTTTGCGGTTTGGGAAATGCTGGGCGATCGCCTGCACTGCTAATTCATCATTCTCTGAGCCATAGGTGGGAATAATCACGCTGTCATTGGAGATGTAGAAGTTGAGATAACTGGCGGGCATAATTTCGCCTTCGTCATCGAGAACGAGACTTGGTGAAGGGATTTTAACTACATTCAATTTATGTCCTTGAGCGTCGGTCATTGCTTCTAGTTGAGCAGCAATATCATTGAGAACTCGGTAATTAGGATCATCCTCAGAGGTTGGGTGCATACACATGACGGTATGAGGCGCGATAAAACGGGCGATCGTGTCGATATGACCGTCGGTGTGGTCATTGAGAAGCCCTTCTTCAATCCACAGTACTTTTTCTACTCCCAAGGCATTTTTTAATCCCAATTCGATCGCCTGTTGATCCATCTGCGGATTACGGTTGGGATTGAGGAGACATTGCTTGGTGGTGAGACAGGTTCCTGCTCCATCGACTTCGATCGCACCGCCTTCGAGTACCCAGTCAAATTCAAATTTAGGTATGTCAAGGGTTGCAAGAATATTTTCGGCTACGCGATCGTCATGTTCTAGTAGATATTTGCCACCCCAACCGTTCCATTGAAAATGCAAAGCCCCTAGTTTCCCATCTGCATTTTTGATATAGATCGGTGTGATATCGCGCATCCAGATGTCACCAAAGGGAATCTGATGAAAGCGCACGGGTAAATCTCCGAGCAGTTCCTTTGCTAGAGCCGCAGTTTCTTCGAGTACTAAGATTTCTAGCTGTTCGGATGTGGCGATCGCTTTGGCTAGGGCGACAAATTCCGCTTGGACGATATCGAGATATTCTAACCACAGGTCGCGATGGCTGGGGAAGGCTAGCCAGCAGGCGGTGTGGGGTTGCCATTCGGCTGGCTGTGAGTAGCCCAAGGTTTTGGGGTGATCCATGACGGTTGCGGTGTTGTTAATAATCCATCGGAAATCCTACCTTTATTTTGGGCGATCGCGCTATTGCTAAGGCTACTTGCCTTAAAAAAATTAGAAAACAGGACGCAAAAGCATTATCCTAAAAATAGTGGGTGTGGTTGCTTAATTTCATGTCTAATTTTTTTTGCTTTGAAAATATATAATTCAGGTTTGCAGCCTAATAAATAACAATGAGTACAGTTAATAACGAGATACGTCTGCTTCTAAATTTGTGGGGTTTGGGGAATGGTCAAGGGCTAGTCAAGAGGAGTGAGCTTTTGCGTCCTTATAAGGGTAAGGAGAAGAAGGCGGTGTATGAGGTTAGTTTGCAGGATCTTGCTGAGCGTGGGGCGATCGCTTTGACGATGGATAAGAAAGTGCCGAAGTTGTCGCTGACGGATGCGGGTTTGCAACAGTTGGCGACGGGTTTGCTGTCGGCGGATTTTGGGTTTGAGGGGCAGTTGGTGGGCAGTCGGTTGGCGAATGCGGCTTTGAGATGGTTTAGGCAATATCAAGGTGTTGGTGTGAATGCTGAGGCGATCGCGCCTAAGATCTCGACTTACGATGAGTTTAAGGTTGTGGCTTTAGAAACTTACGATCAGCTTAATCGTGATTACAACTATGACAATCTTGTGCCAATTTATCGGATTAGACGGGTGATCGGTGAACGTGTAACGCGATCGCAGTTTAACGACTGGATGCTAGAGCTTCAGTCAAATGATGTCTTACAACTTCAAGGTGGAGGCGTAGAAGATGATGCACAAGATAAGCTCGAAGACTCAATTTTGACTAAAGTAAGTGGACTACGTTGCTATGCCAAAAAGATTAGCTAACTTCGCGAACTTTTCTTAATATTATCATAAAAAATCAAGTTAATAGAATCCTATGTCTGGTTCAGAAGATATCCATGAAGCTATAAAAAATAGCAATCCTTTCTCGATCAAATTTGTTGATCAACACCACATTTGGGGAGCAAGTTTTCCCGATGTCCCAGAAATTAATGCTCATATATCCGATGCAGTTTTTAATGCTATTGATCAAGTCTCAAAAAATGAGATTCCATCCATCGGTATCATTATTTCTGGGGAAAAGGGCTTAGGGAAAACTCAAATCATCAGCCGTATTCGTCATCGCCTTCAAACTGAAGGGAGAGCATTTTTTGTTTACATGGGCAACTATGGCGATTTAGACTCTATCAAATCCGAGTTTTTACAAACTTTAACTTCTAGCCTTAAGAGGATTGGAGTTGAAGGAGTTATGCAATGGCAAGAACTTGCAGCGAATATGTTTTTTACTGCTAAAGGCGATCGCCCTTGTACTCCGAAAGAACTAGCTAGTGGTAGATTTGCCTCAATCGTTAACCACAATCCTAAAACTCCTGAGAATTGGGCTAATGGGATATGTGCAAGAAAACCTGAGCTAAACAATCCCTATTTGGTCAAAGCAATTTTATGGACACTTTCAGAAAATCATGCACCTTATGCAATTAGTTGGTTGGCTGGACAAGAGCTAACTCAAGCAAAGGCTGATGAGCTAGGCTTGCCAAATAATTCACAGAAAACTGAATTAGCCACTTTCAAGACAACCTGTGAACTTTTATCTTTAATTGGGAACTACAGCAATCTAGTATTCTGTTTTGATGAACTAGATGATCCAAGCAACAACACTAGGGGATTTACTAGAGCGCAAGTTGTCGCAGCACTGGCAAAAGATTTACGCAATGCTATTAGTAAATGTGTTCTGTTGATGGCTATGTATCCAGCAACTTTGAGAGATGAGATCAAGTTAGCACAAATGCAAGGTGCATCTTATGATCGCACGGCTGACAAGGTTTTAGAGCTTGATTATCTTAATCCTGATACATCAGTTTTACTTGTGCGTAAATGGCTAGAAGATTTTTACACTAGCAAAGAACTTACGCCACCACATCCACTTTATCCTTTTGATGAGTCTGAAATTAGAGAGATTGGGAAAGAGCGTCCAACTGCTAGAGCTATTCTAAAATGGTGTTCTGAAAACTGGAATATAAACAATCAAAGTAAGAACTCGTCTGGTTTTGAAAGAAAAAAAGATAGTAATAACAGTACTTCCATAGAACAGCTAATTGATCCGATAAAGTTAGTAGATCAATCTGTCAAAGTGGCATTTGACAACGAATACAAGTCAATAGAAGATTCTATTGATGAATACATGGAAAATAATGATGTAATTGGGAGAGCTTTAGAATTTGCTTGCACTAGTTTAATTGATACAGAGATTGAAGGTGTTACCATCAAGAAAGTTGAATGGATTGATGACAAAGTTAAGAAATCTGATCGAGGTTATTTGCACGTTAGAATTACAGCACAAGAGTCAGGTAAACTTATCAAAATTGGTGTTGCAGTAATTCAACAATCAGTTGGTCGTAATATTGGGACAACGTTAAAAAGACTGAATGATTACCAAAAGTTTGATATCACTAGGGGATGTCTAGTTAGATCAAAACAGATTGGTAAAAATGCTAACGCAGCACAGACTGAGGTAATAATTTTACTAAATCACCGTGGTGGGGAATGGGTTGTTTTAAAGAAGGAAGAAATTCAGCCTCTTTTAGCTATTTATCTGGTTTCTAAGAAAGTAAATGACTATGATTTAACGTTAGAAAAGATCAGCAACTTTAGCGTAGAGACTAATCTTATTTTTAACAATCCTCTAATAAGGGAAATATTAAGCGATCCATCGGGAGAAGAACCACCAAATTTGCTGTGTGAGGATTTTAGCTATTTCCCAAGTCTTCCTGTTTATAGTGTAAGCACATCTGAGATTTTTCAAGAACGTAGAGATGAGCTACGGTCTAAGCTTCAAAATTTTCAAGAGCAAAATAACTCAGTATCCACTGATTCGCAGAACGTATCACTGTAATGATCATCCAGTCTATTGTTATTCCCAATGCCTTACGCCTAGATTCCCAGACTATTGATAGTCTAATGAAAGGAGATATTATTGCAGCAATACCGCGCACTTTTACCAATGCTGGAAGGACTTTTGCACTTTATCCAGATCAACCAGATGTAGAAACTATCACAATCTCAGCTTGGGCGAGATGTGAACAATGCGATATAGTCGATAATTCCAAACCTTTAGATATTATTTCGCATTACACCGCTATATCTACTCAATGCTTGCAGCAGATAATTGCAGAATACGAATCATTTTTTCTTATCTATTTACGAGTTTATAGATTATCCAAACCAGTTACAATTCCTGCTAGATCTCAAGGTCAATATGTAGCTTTACCTGATCGATTAAAAGTTGATGACTCGTCACCAGTATTAAGCGATCCAGATTTTTCAAGAATCAAACAGAAGCTAGAAAATTTGGAGCCACCAGAACCATTAGATATCCAAATTCAGAGATTACTTGATCAAGCAGCATTGCAACACAATCTACAATTATCTAAAGAACTTGACTGGATAGAGAAAATTGCAAAAACTGGCAATTCTAGCGATGGTCATGAATTTGAAAAACTGGTTAGAAAAAGCTTTATTCATCTTGGTTTTAGTAATTCCAATACTAATCCTAAAGCTAGTCTCGATCCTGAAGCAACAGGCGGTGCAGGAGGTATCGATCTATGTTGCGAATATCCATATCCTGTAGTTGGAGAGTGTAAAGCAAGTGCTAATCAAAAAATTCCTACAGAAGTATGTAGCCAGCTTACCTATCTTGGTCAAGCACATTTCCCCAACCACTACGAAAAAGCAGTCAAAATTATAATTGCCGCAGGTTCGCTCAATCATCATTCTAATCCAGTCGCCATAGGAAATAAAATGAACGTTATCAGACCAGAAACCTTAGAAGAGCTAGTTAAACTTAAACTCACACATTCAGGCTCGATTAATTTACAAGATTTAAAATTGAGCTTAGAAAGTGAACCGTTTGGCGAAGACTCTAACTCTAAAATTTTAGGTTTTATTGAAAAAGCAAAACTTGAAATCAAACTGCGATCGCATATTGTCAATCTTGTAAAAAATAATCACGAAGAAAAAGTTGGAGTAGAAACTCTTTTCGGTGCTTATCCATATTCAAATCCACCTAAACCGATCCGTGAACGTGAAGAACTAAAAGATATACTAATCGAGCTTTCTTCACCATTGGCGGGATATTTGGGAAGGGTTAAGGGCAATGGAGAAACAGGCGATCGCTTTTACTACTTACGAGACTTACCGACTTAAAATACTACTCAATATTTACACATGCCTATGATTGAAGATATTTAGACCAAAATTGCCAACGAACAATATGAGTTTTCTAAACATGCCGTCGATCAATCCATTATTCGCCAAATTCGTTTGCACGAGATCGTAGAAGCGATCGCTAACGGTCAAATCATCGAAGACTATCCCAACGACAAATACGCTCCTAGCTGCCTCATTTGTGGCATAACTCAAACTGGTAGAGCAATTCATATCCAAACCAGCTATCCTAGCCGCGCTTTGGTTAAAATCATCACAGTATATGAACCCGATCCAAATAAATGGAATGACAACTTCACCGTAAGGAGAACAAACAATGAATAATGATCAAGAGCAACTTGTCGAAAAGCGCGTAACCTACTCATTAGAACTAAACGGCAAATTCATCCTGATTGAGAACGTTCCTGCTCGCATAAATGAAGAAACAGGAGAACAATTCTTTGCGCCATCAACTGTGATGTTGCTACAACAAATTATTTTGGACGGTCAAGAACCAAAGCGTGTAATTCAGACACCCGTTTATAGCTACGCCGCCTAATTCTAGAACCTGATTTTTTCACCATTGGCGGGATATTTGGGAAGAATTAGGAGTGATGGAGAAAAAGGCGATCGCTTTTACTACTTGAGAGATTTACCGATTTGACTTGTCAATGTAACGATTAAGCAAGTAAATACGCGATCGCAACTCCTAATAATTTTCATTTGCTGAAAATGTTAAAATTGTCCACACTAGCCTCCCAACACAGACTAACTGGAGTAACACTATGTTATTGCAAGAACTTAAAAATCAGGTGCGTAAATTACCTGTAAGCGATCGCCTAGAACTTGTGCGCTCTATCATTGACTCGATTCAAGAAACTCCAATCTCAACACCAAAGCGATCGCAAGCAATCAGCCGCATGAAAGGTTTACTCAAAACTAGCCAGCCATCCCCAACCGATGCCGAAGTCGAATCAATGTTAGAACAACATCGCATGGAAAAATATCTCTAATGAAAGTTCTTATTGATACAAATGTTCTACTAGATTTTTTGTTAGAAAGAGAACCTTTTAAAAAAGATGCAGAAGAACTGTTTGCCGCGATCATCTCTGGACAAATTATTGGCTATGTAACCGCTACAACCCTGACCGATATTTTCTACATCGCGCGTAAACATACCCGTAACCTAGAACTTGCAAGAGAAGCAGTTTCCAGTACTTTAGACACTATGACTATTTGTCCAATCAATCGTAATGTCTTAGAGGCAGCATTTGCATCTGGCTTAACAGATTTTGAAGATGCTGTCCAGATTTATAGTGCGATCGCTCAAAATTTAGACGCAATAGTAACCCGTGATGCTAAAGGATTTGCGAGTTCAACTATCCCTGTATACTCTGTTCAAGAATTACTAAAGAGATTGTGAAAAGCTAAAGACAGGATATTTGGGAAGAGTTGAAAGTGATGGGAGAAAAGGCGATCGCTTTTACTACGAGACTTACCGATAGAAAAGGAGACATAACATGACACTCAAAGAACTACAACCACAACTACTATCCCTAACCCCCGAAGAAAAATCTCAAGCAATCCAAATCCTAGTCCAAAGCCTCAGCAATACATGGCAAGGCATCGAAAAAAATCCAAGAGTCATGGGTGGTGACGCTTGCATTCGTCAAACCCGCATACCCGTATGGCTGCTAGTAAGCCTCCAACACCAAGGCGCAAGCGAAGCCTACATCCTCGAAGACTATCCCACCCTCTCCGCAACAGACCTAGCAAACGCATGGCGCTACGCCGAAACCCATCCTGATGAAATAGAAGCAGCCCTTCATAGGCAAGAGGCAGCTTAACATGGCACGACTCTATGCCGATGAGCAATTTCCCAAAATTGTCGTCAAACTACTACGCGAGCTAGGACATGATATTTTAACAGTCCAAGAAGCAGGCAAAGCCAACAAAGAATCCCTGATGAAGATGTCCTAGCCTTTGCGATAAGTGATAACCGCACCGTATTAACAATTAATCGCAGTGACTTTATCCGACTGCATAACCTACACCCTATCCATACAGGTATAATCGTCTGCACAGAAGACATCAACAGACAAAGACAAGCCACCCAAATTCATGAAGCAATTAACAATACAGTAGATTTAACCAACCAATTAATTCGCATAAATCGTCCTAGTAAATAGAGATCTATTCTCCATGAGTGGGATATTTGGGAAGAGTTAGGGGAGATGGAGAAAATGGCGATCGCTTTTACTATTTGAGAGACTTACCGATAGAAAATGAAAACCATAACTGAGATTCGCTCACAACTTCAAAGGGGAGACTTTGAATTTAGCCGTCATGCCCTCAAACGTGCAGTGGAAAGAAATATTAGCGAACAGGAGATTATGCAAATAGCTGAAAATGCGAGCATTATTGAGGAATACCCAGATGATAAATACTCACCAAGTTGTTTGATTTTTGGAATCACTAAAACCCATAGACCACTTCACTTACAAGTATCAATGCAAGAATCAGCGATCGTAAAAATCATTACAATATATGAACCAGATCCCAATCAATGGATTCAATTTACAAGGAGAAAATAAAATGAATAAATGTCATGTATGCGGTTCAACAGAGTTTTCTCAAGAACTAATTAGCGAAGTTTTTTACATCTCTGGCAAACCTGTATTCGTCGAGAATATCCCCTCAAAAGTCTGTAACCAATGTGGTGAGCAAACCTTTAGCCGCGAGACAACAGAGCAGATTCGCGTAATGTTACACAGTAAATCTCAACCAATTAGAGCGATCGCAGTTGATGTTTTTTCACTCGCCTAAGATATTTGGGAAGAGTAGAAGTGGATGGTAGAAAATGCGATCGCTTTTACTACCTGCGAGACTTACCGCAATAATTACTTCTATTTTCTTAAATGCTAAACTGTAAACACTTAAAATAACTCTAGCAATCACAATGAATACATCCAATGATATATCTATTGTCGATAATCCCTCTGCGATACCAGTAACGGAAATACAGAATCAACTGAGTGAATCAATTAAACAGCTATCTCCAGAAAGATTAAAAGTAGTTGCCGACTTTGCCGCATTCTTAGCAAATGCTGAAAGCGAAGCAGCAACCCAAGAACTATTATCAATTTCAGGACTATTAGAACGTATCAAACAGAATCAAACAACACCTAAAAGCCAATACGTAAATTGGAGAACAGTACGTTCTGATGTATGAAATTTTACTGCATCCTGATGATCAGAAAGTTTATGCTAAAGCAGATAAAGCTTTAGCGAAAAAGATTGCTAAATGTTTACAACAATTAGAACAAGATCCGCGATCGCACCCTAACATCAAAGCGCTCAAGGGAGAATATTCAAATTTATATCGCTATCGCATTGGCGATTATAGGATTATTTATTCAGTCGAAGATGAAATAGTACAAGTGTTTGTTGTGGCGATCGCTCACCGCAGTAAAGCTTATGAAATATAAGGTGTCGCTACCTGATTAAGGGAATGAATAGGCGATCGCCATTGACGTTTTCTTATTAGCCTAAGATATTTGGGAAGAGTTAAGGGTGATGGAGAAAAAGGCGATCGCTTTTACTACCTGCGAGACTTACCGATAGAATAAGAAGACTAAAGCGAAGAGAAACAACATGGAAAAAGTAATCATCAAAACTAACATCAAACAACAAGTCAGTGATTTTCAATACTGGCAACAACAAACACCCCAAAAACGCTTAGAAACCCTCGAACAAATTCGCCAAGAATATCATCAATACAAATACAATGCTCAACCAAGACTTCAAAGAATTTATACAATTATTAAAACGACAACCAAGTTAACTACTTAGTCATTGGCGGCTATGCAGTCGCCATACATGGACATCCACGATACACCAAAGACATCGATATTTGGATAGAAATCAGCGAAGAAAACTCACAAAAAATAATTACAGCATTAACAGAATTTGGCTTCGGTAGCTTAGGACTAACTGCCCAAGACTTTCAAGAACCGCATCAAATCATTCAACTTGGTTATCCACCTAATCGCATTGACTTAATCACCAGTCCAGATGGCATTGACTTTCAGACCTGTTATGAACAGAACTTTTGCATTATGCAGAATATCTAATTACAGCGCAAAGCGCTGTAACAAATATCCAATAGCCAAAACCATTGAGGAGCAACCTACAAAACAACAGCATGGCTATGGTAGTTTGGCTGGACAAATTTTTATGTCAAGTGATTTTGATGAACCATTGGAAGAACTAGAGGAATATATGTAAAATGCAATACAGCTATAGCCACCTGTGACAAATCAAAACCCAAATAGTGTGAGGCGCCGCGAAGCGCCGCCTCACACTATTTGGGTTTTATGCCCTAACAAGCTAGATACACATTAATGAGCAATGTTATTTATTGCGAAGAATCAATTTTTTGAGACGCTTCAGGAGCTTGCGCTGGGCGATCGCCAAAGCTACTAACGCTCTGAGCGTTGGAGAACTGATTTGCAGACTGGCTTCACTCCATGCGTTGCGATGCCTATGAAAACCCTCACCTCTAGCGATCGCATACTTAACAACATCGACTAAACGCACAGGCATTACCCAATAAAAATGATAAAACTCATTGGGATCATCAAAAAATGGACAATCCATGAATGCTTCTGCTTCCTGTTGCGTTGGTGTGTTGTTAAAAGTGAGAAACATCTCGTCTAAGGCTTCACGCAATAATTTTGGAGAATTATCGAACGAAAAATCCGTAGGCGATCGTTCTACCAGATGACGCACAAACGTAACTACAGATTGCTGAAAAGCCTTTAGCCCCCAATCTAGAGCGGGTTGATTGTGGACATGCTTGAGCGCAGGAACCACAGAACCATCTGCTTGTAAAGCATAGTCAAGAGTTGTGCCTTCACAACCTGCACAAAAAACTTCCATCGCCGAAACATAGCGATAGTCGATATCATTACGAAGTCCTACAGAGTTATTTAAGTTAAAGAAAAAAGCGAGTACTTCTCCTTTATGCTTGAGGTCTCCTGTAGGTTTGTCCAAAGCAAAGTAGAAACCAACGGGCATTCTTGTGCCAAATATCTCAAAGGCATTTTCTAAAGAAAGCTGTAAACTGCCACGCCAACCCACATCAACTAAACCAAAGGCTTCTCCATCAAGCATTTTTTCCTGATGCAAATAAGCTTTTAAAACTTTACGCTTTTGCTCAGCAATCTGGAGAACTAATTCTTGTAAAGGTGTATTCTTTTCTAGATTATTGCGTAGTGATACTCTTTCTTTCCCCGACAAATTTTTTTGCCAAGTTTCACAGGGATATCCCAGCGATTCAAAAATTGGCTGAGCCGCTTGGCGATCAAGACACATTCGAGCTATGAGAGCATCAATCGTAAAAATAGTCGTATCGTCAAACATCCATTCCCAAAAAGTCTTGTTAATCTTTGTTAAACCTGGCATTCTCAGAGCCTGACGACTAACGTAGAGATAACGCAATTCCAATTCTGGATAAATTTTCGGAGCAAGTTCCTTGGCAATTTGCAACAACATTTCACCATCTCTTGCTAAGAAGTAAATACGAGCAAGTTGTTTTGCTTTAGCCTGTTGCAAAATCCAAATTGTATAGGCAGTTAAAATAGGTGCAGCCACTGAAGCCGCAATATCGCGAATGATAGATTCCTTGGGTGTCTTGGCATCTCTGGTTAGTCGTGTATAGCGAGATATACCTGCCCAATAAGAAGTAACTCCATTCGTGGAATTAGCATGTTTTTGTAGTATTAATTCATAGCGATTTGGATTAGCATCATGAAAATAGATAGAATTAAGCCCTAACGAACTAGGTCTAGCAACATCAGACGAATGACTATTGCCTATGTGAGTTAGATCTTGAGGACTCAGGCTTAGATCTTCCACAACCTTTAAAAATAGATCCCCTATCCCTTTAGACTTCCGACATTGTGAAGAGACATATAAGCGATCGCCCTCTTGCCAAAAGCCATGCTGTTTTAGTCGTTCTTCCAGAAAAGCTTCAGGTAAGTACATATCCGATACAAACAAAATGTTAGGATGCGATCGCCTTGCTTGTTCTACCAATAGATAAGCCTTCGGAACAGCAATTAAATATTCCCTTTCCACCTCTAGTTCCAAATTCTTAAGTTTATCGATAGTCTCTGCCTCTATTTCTAAAGTGTTTGCCATCTCGCGATAGATTTCATCTAGTCTAGCCTCACCGCCTTCATAGAATAAACGCGATCGCTGTTCAGACTGAATTCTAACCTCACGAAAGGTTTCAGCCGAGAAATCAATCCATCCAAACTGTACCGCGCGATCGCCACATATCTTAAAAATTTCTGTGGGCTCGCCTACTAATCTTGTCAGTAGCGTATCAAAGATGTCAAAGCTAGATATTTGTGGCATAAAAGAATGGAATAAATAATTGGGGATTGGGGTAGTTTTAAAGAACCAATTTTTTGATAACACAACTTTACTAAGCGTTCAAAAAATTGGTTGCTATTGACCTATGGCTTAGAAAAAAACTGATTGCCAAAATTTATGTCTAATATCACTAACATAATGTCGCATAGCGATTTGCTTTGAGGCAAACTTGTCTGGATAGATAAACTGATCATCAACATTCATAATATATTTATCACGTGCAAGAGGATTACCATGATTACGTTTGATTGTTAAATTGACAATCGTTTGCTCAGAAAAATAATTGGGAAGTTCTTGTAGTTTTGCCAATCTTTGTACAGATTCATCCCAATCTAAAGGTTTCTTGAATAGAATGAATCCAGCATTAATAGGATCTTGCTGTTCGATCTCCTCATAAATGAGTCGCTTGTCTAAGGAGTTTTTGCAGTCAGGCAAATAATAGGTATGCATATCTTCAGAAGCAGCTAAATCCGCTAAATCAGAACCTCCTTGAAAGAACAAAATATCTGAATCAGTGTAAAGTGTTGCATCATCAATGGGAATAGACATCAGGGCTGCTAATTTCTTGCCCATAGCTTGCTGTGATGCATATTCATAGACTGATTGGGGTAAATCATCTCTTTGGAATTTGGTTAAGAGTTGGACATCTACGCACGGATGAACCCGTTTCAGTAACTGAATGCTCTTTTCAGTGTAACTTCCGTCCGACATGATCGTAAACGCTTTAGGAATTCCCACGTGACGAAGGAACGATCGTAGACTTGCTACTTGTTCAGGTAAGTCTCTTTCACAGGAAAGTGCATAAACTTTGATGGGGACTTGACGCTCTTGAGCGATCGGAAAACTCACTAAACTTGGAAGACTAGATTTGTAGATGGATCGGAAAAAATTACCTTGAAGTTTTGCAGAATGATAACCAATATTTACCATTTATTCCTCTTGAAATTATCGCGATCGCTATTTAATGATTATTACATCGCAATTATAAAGCCGAAATAAAGCGATCGCTAATAAAAAATAAGAAAGTCAATGAAGCATGCAACTCTATGATTAGGGTGGGCGGCGTTTCAGTAATTCTCATTATAAAAATCGTTTTTTTTGAAAGCCCGCCAACGGCGGGCTTTCAAAAAAAAACGATTTTAGTATTTCCTGAGCCTTCGGCTCAGGAAATACCAAAATCGTTTTCATAATGAGAATTGCTAGCGGCGCAAAGCGTCGCCCACCCTAATCCTAATCTTTTCGTGAGATCTCACTTCCTTGCTTTTTTAGGTCGTTTGGATGGTGCAGGGTAGAGCCAAAAGGCTAATATTTTGGTTAAATATGGCATAACTGGATAGGTCAGTAAAGCAGATACAAATATCACAGAAATGAGTAAGCCTAATAACGCAGGTAGTCCCTGTAGAAATGGAGTCAGAATCAAGTTAGCCAGCAAGATTAGGGGGTATACCGTAATCACACCAACAATTACCTGTTTGTAGTAGGGCGATTCCTTAGGACTGCCAATATTGCTTTTAGGCAAAGTAAACCATAGTTCTAATCCATTTGATTGATGTTGTTGCGATCGCTTAGATATAAATTCTTGAGATCTCTGCATCCATTTTTGATATATAGGTGAAGCAAGCCAATTTTTACAATGTGCATAGTTATCAAACTTAACGATGACCACATATTCAGGATATTGATGATCGCGAGGACGAATGACTTCAACCCCTATAAATCCCTCAAATTGTTGGGCTGAATAATTGATCCCTTTTGTCCAAGCTTCATATTCTTCTATGAGGTTTGGCTCAACAACTTCGGAGATGACTAATGTAATTGGATCGCTTTGTTGTCCAAATGGCTGCATAGATTTACTACTAAATTAATAAGAGTTTTTATGTGTCGAGGTGAATCCGCGACACATATAGCGTTTATCAGGCTAGTGAAGTACGGGTTTGTTTCCCCACCTTCGGCGGGGAAACAAACCTTTGCACCTCGTTTGCTCGAAAAACGCTATAAAAACTCTTATTAATTTTACTGCGCGTCCCTTAATTACGACTAGAAGCCATATTCTCAAATTTAGTTAAGCGAGGTTCAAACAGTAGTTTGACCGTACCAACTGGACCATTACGATGTTTAGCGATAATAATCTCAGCAACACCGCGATCGGGAGTTTCAGGATTGTAATATTCATCACGATATAAATTAATGACCAAATCCGCATCCTGTTCTATACTTCCACTTTCTCTCAAGTCGGAAAGCATCGGGCGTTTATTCGTTCTCGCTTCTACACCACGACTTAATTGGGACAAAGCGATTACAGGCACATTCAATTCACGAGCTAAAGCTTTAAGCGATCGCGTAATTCTCGAAATCTCTTGCACCCGATTATCAGAACCAGATCCTTCCATTAATTGCAAATAGTCAATCAAAATTAGACCTAGTACGCCTCCCTTTTCTGATTGCAATCGGCGAGCTTTGGAGCGAAGTTCTGTAATCGGCGGATTAGGAGTGTCATCGATAAATAGGGGTAATTCCGAAAGTCCACTAATTGCCATCGCCACGGTTCCCCATTCATTTTCGCTAATTTGTCCAGTGCGGAGGCGATTACTATCGATGCCCATATCACTGGAGCGAACTTTGGATTGACTGGCTAAGAGACGGTAAACTAGCTGCTCCTTCGACATTTCTAAGCTAAAAATTGCCACAGGTAAGCGGTGAATTTCTGCCATCTTTCGCGCTATCTCTAACCCAAAAGCAGTGTTATGGACACAGATATCGTTGGCAACGAAATTATGGGTTTCAGAAATTGTCAAGTCATAAACTTGTTTTTCTCCAACAAACTCGATCGCAGTGATTTTGTCCCAATAGATGTCGCTTGAGGCAAGATTTTGTAATGATAGGCAATCAACGGCTGTTGCTAATTTTAATAGCCTCTCTCTGGTAGGGGCGCGTTTACCGACATGGATATTGGAGCCATTGATACCTGCTGTTTCTGCTAATTTCTTCCAAGAAAGATCACCTTTAACTAAAGTCAAATCATGCCAAACTTCAACAGGTATTAAATCAGTATTAGTTTGATATCGCTTTGTCGCTAGAGCGAGTTTAGATCTGTTGATGGCATCTTCTTTCCCAAAGATCCCGATTTCATTAATTAGAGTGTGCAATGACAAAGCATCAGTAACGTCAAGTTGCCAACAGTGGCGTAGTTCTTGTTTGTATTTAACTTGCTTTTGTTTAAGTTTTGCAATCACTCCAAATCTTAATAACAAATGCTGGACTTGACGGGCTAATTTTTCACTAACCGTGGCATAGCCTGCTTGTAATTGACCACTTTTTAAAGTAGACATCCAGCCATCAGTAGCGAGTAAGCGATTCAAAAACAAAGCAATTAATTTCTTTTCTAAACGAAAGATAAAATCGGGAATGGTCTTTTGATGGGAATTTTTACCCCAAATTTTTAAATTTCTTAACCATTGAATTAAAGGATTACCTGCACCTCTTTGTTGGGCTGTAATATGCAAAGTTGCAGCGCGATCGCCATGAATATCAATAGTTACTTTCAAGCAAGGAGAAAATTGCTCAACTGCCTCAATAAAATCATCTTGAATTTGAGGATTAATATTGGTAAATCTGGGACTACTTTGGGTCAAACAACCATCGCCTAGTAGGTAAGCTAAGAGTTTAATTTCGCAAGAACGATGGACTTCTTTTCCAAAAACTGCGATTTGACGGGGAAGGGCAATTTTATCGCTGACACGTAATTCGCCTAACTGTTGCCAACCAGTAATTGTTAGAAATGGATGGGTTAAAGTTGTTTCAATTTGTCGCCCCAAAGCAGTTGTCACTCGAAATACTGGCTTAATACCATCGTCAATAAAGGCTGAGGGTTGGGTTAAATGAAAATGCCAGTTTTCGCCTAATGTTAATAAATTAGGTTTCGTTTGATTTTGTTGGTACTGCTGATAAATTGTGGCGATCGTGCTAACGCTGCCATCGGCTAAAACCAATTCGCTATCAAAAGCTAAGCATTTACCCATTGATGGACGACCTGCGAGGATAATCAAATCCGATCGCTGCAAGCCATTAGTCATTGCATCAAAATCATAAAATCCTGTGATTAAACCTGTCGCAGTGGAATTACCAGTACCAAGGGAATTAAAGCGATTTTCTAATTCGTAAAAGGTTTTTGTAAGAATATCGGCAGCAGGAGTAAGCCCTTGTTGGGCGCGGGATTGGGTAACCGCAAAAATCTTTTGTTCCGATTGATCGAGGAGTTGAGCTAATTCAACTTCGTTACTATAGCTAATCTCAACAACACCTCTAGCAGCTTCGGCAAGCTTACGCCTTGCATATTTATCCGCCACCAGTTGGGCATAAAAATCGATGTTTACCGCACTAACGGTGCGATCGCAAAGTTGGGCAATTTTTGTCTGACCACCAATTTTTTCGAGCATATCGCGATCGCTGAGCCATGTGGTCAAGCTCATCATGTCTGTGGGATTGGACTGGTTATGCAACATCAAACAAGCCCGAAAAATTTCCTGATGTGCTGCTACATAAAACATTTCAGGACGCAGGGTATCAAGCACACGCGATACCGCCTCTGGATCGATTAAGATTCCCCCTAAAACGGCCTCCTCGGCCTCAATATTCTGAGGTGGCAAGCGATCGCTGATAGATTCAAAGTCTTTGCTCATATAACTTACTGACTGGTTTACGATCTGGGGAAATTGCCTAGAAAGGAGGATGCGAGGTTGAGTGCATTCATAATTCTAGGTTTTAATTGCAAAATTAAAACCTGAAAGGAAAAACAGCATTTTGTACCGTCTATAAAACCCAAGTTACAAACCTAAGAGAGATTTGCGTCGCAAACCTCTCTTAGGTTTTAGTTTTGCCCTAATACCAATTCACGAAAGTGTTGTCACACTTTCGTGAATTAACGTGAGTTCGATATAGCCATTTGCGGCGTGCTTCGCACGCCGCAAATGGCGAAAAATGGTAAGAATCGCTTAGCGATTCTTACCATTTTTCGCTGTCGTCGAACTGACATTGAATTAAAAGCCAAACCCAGTAAGGATTTTAAAAGCACAAAATGGCGTAGCCATTTTGTGCTTTGGTATAACATTGATGGCTATAGCTATAGTAATGAGAAATTGATATGGGATTTGAAGACATATTTGTTTTTGCGGTAGTGGGGTGCGTCTCAATCTACCATCAGCGATCGCGACAAAGCGTAAACCAGCAGACTCAAATATTTGTTTTGTGGATTCTCGCAGTTGCCTTACCAAGCTTGGCGATCACTCTGACAACAATCAATCGCACAGTTTTACCATTAATTTTCGTGGTAGTTGTATTTCTGCTTTCCGTATGGATCTATAGCAACTCGATCGCATCTTCCACCTCAAACCTAGAAGTCATCAGCCTTGATCCCAGCGAAGAAAAACAACTCAAAGATTGCTTTTCCTGCCATCTTTATCATCTAACAGGTTTAGAATATCGACCTCACGAAATCTTCTGTCGGGGCAATCTGCGATCGCCAAATCCCAAATATGCCTATGAAACGATTAACCAAAATATCCAAAAAATATTCGGCGATCGTTTTATTGGTTATTTGCAAGAAAATCCCTTGGAAAATCTAGGTTTCGATTTTGGTAATGCTCAAGATCGTCAAGAAAACATAACAAACTATAGCTTTTATTTGATCCCTAACCATCTCAACAAATTCCCACCGTCTTTAAGAGATCGCCAAAGCTGGTTGCCCAGCGCAATTAGTATTTTATTCACAGCCTTCACCCTGTTAGTTGTCGGAGCAAATCAACGTATTGAAAACTTAAGTTTAAGCAACTTACAGCAAGGAATTCCTTATTTGCTTTGCCTAGCAAGCATCTTTATCGCAAGGGCGATCGCACAGTACTACGTTGCTAGAAATTATCGAGTGCAACTTGCTCGCCCACTTTTCCTCCCAGTCCTAGGTGGTTTTGGGTTGTTAGGCAGTTTAAATACCAACTTTCCCACAGGGCAAGGACACCCACATCAGCGCCGACTTCTTTTTGATCTAGCTGTAATTCCCACGATCGCGGGCTTAGGGATCTCCATAGTTTTATTGATTTTAGGTAACTGGGTGCTAGTTCCTCCAACGGTCATGATTGCTGACCCTGCGATCGCCCCATCTTTGTTAATTACAAATCTCGCCACCTTTGATTTTAAAAATTCAATTTTGCTCACTTTGATGCAAACAATTTTTTCTATAGGAAAAAATACAAATACAGCAGACACAATTACTGCTTTTTCGCCACTCACCCTCGCTGGTTGGTCTGGCTTAGCAATTAGTGCCTTACAGCTAATGCCCCTTGATTTACTGGATGGAGGGCATTTGGTAATCGCCATGTTTGGGCATCGTCAAGCCGTCCAAATTGCTCGCATGGCAAGACTAGTATTACTGGCGATCGCTGTACTTACACAACCTTGGCTGAGAATTTACAGTCTCTTGTTATTTTTACTACCTACCCCCCGCCCACTTATTTTGAATGAAAGTATTGAAATTGGCAAAGTACGCGATCTGATTGGCATGATTTTAATTGCGATCGCCTTACTAATCATCCTACCTGTACCCAAATCTCTCCTGTTATAAAGATTAGTCACCATTAATTTAACGTGAGTTCGATATAGCCATTTGCGGCGTGCGAAGCACGCCGCAAATGGCGAAAAATGGTAAGAATCGCTTAGCGATTCTTACCATTTTTCGCTTTCGTCGAACTGACGTTAATTTAAGAAAATAGTGCATGTGCGGCGTGTGGGTTCTACTTTATTAATGTTTTATTTTAAATTTTCAAGACTTTAATGTGATTTTGGCATTATCATTAACCTTGGCATTAGGTAGCTACGATTTGTTGCTACTGGTAACATCAGTTAAGTCAACAGTAGAGACATGTTCATCCTGAAGCGCCAAGATGTTGAAATTATCAACGTCCAAAATCCACAAAACAAAGATCAACAAATACCGATTTTGCAATATCAGGGGCAAACATTTCGGTTACTCAACATGTTTGGTGATAATCGAGATGAGGCTTTAGCGCTTTGGCGTGACTTAACTGATAACAAAGGCAAAGCTTGCGTATTACTAGAAGAGCCTCAACGTTTTAGCGTTTGGGGAAGAGTTAAACTAGACCAACTCCATACAGTACCTACCCAGAGTTCTTCAGCAGGTACACATCTTGTCCAAGGTTGTTTACTGATATTGCAGGCTGTATATATCGAGGTTGAAGATCTCCTAGGCGTTAGACAAGCAAGTTCTTTTAAGCAGGATTTACTGAAGTTCATGCAACAGGGTAAATTTGCTCAAAGTGAAAATATTGCTTCTCTAGAAGAAGTTTTGTCAATTAATCCACTTAATAGTGTGCAGATTCCCAACTGGGATGAAAGCAAATTGCAGCTTCTTCTAGGTGAAGTCCATCGACTAGCTTCCTCCTATTTTGGGAATAGTAGTTTTGTCGATAGTGCGATCGATGCTCTAAATGAACTACCTGAAGCGTCATCTGTAACTGCTTGGCTGGCAAAAACTCCTAAGGGTAAACTCTGGAAGTAATCTAAATAAATTATTTCGATGTTTTCCTCTAAAGTTATGGCTTGCAGCACAATACTTGTTATTTTCTTTCTTTGAATACTTTATTTCTTATGGTTGTAGCTAAGGTGCAAGATTCATGAGCAGAGCTAAATCTCCCTCGCCATCAGGGATTTCCACGCAATCTATTGTTTGGGCAGCGATCGGATGGGCAGCCCTAGCTCTAATGTTCTACCTGTTTTTTAATGCCCCAACCGATGGACCACATACAATCAAGCCTGCTGTAGAATGTGACAAAGCCGTAACAGATCTATTCGTAAGACCCAATTGGTATCGATACGGAACGTATATTTTTCAAACTGTAGCGATCGCATGTTCAGGCATATTGTGTCTACGTAACTGGCGTAGTTCCAAAATCATTAGCGGTCGTAATGTTTGGCTAGGTTTAGGCATTGGTATCTTATCTTGGGGTATCGGTAATTTAATTTTTGGTTATCTAGATTTTCAATATCAAAGTGGATTGATTGCGGGTGGAGCCAAAGGCGCTAAGGATCTAGTCCAAACCTTTCCATCGATCGCCGATATCTTTTTCACAGCAACCTACGTGTTTTTGTCATGGGGAATGGCGATGTCCGTGATTGGGAGACGACTAAATCTCTATCCTAAACAATGGGCGATCGTCGGTGCTGTTGGGTTTACTGGGGTCGTCGTGGCGGCTTATGTTACTTTTGTCGTAGGTGGAGGGTTTTCTCTGGATACTGGGAAAATCCTGAATATTATTTATGCCCTTGGTGATATTTGGCTACTAATTGTTGCGACCATTCTATTACTAGCTTTTTGGGGTGGTAAGGCAGCTCAATCTTGGCGCTTACTCGGCAGTGCTGGTATTGCCATGTTTTTTGGTGATTTATGGTTTAACTACAGCATCAATACTGGTATCAGCAAAGTTTGTGAAGGCAAGCAATATCAAAGTGGTGAACCTGCTGAATTTTTCTGGATTCTTGCCTTTATTCTCTGGGGAATGGCTGCTGCTTTAGAGTTTGATTTATCTTCGCGACCAACATCCCGTAGCCGTAGAAGCTAGTACACTACCTCTGAATTAACCTCAGTTTGGGTTAATTTCAAACTAACTCCTAGATTTCTGGATGCAAAACATTAAAAGCCTCGCTTCGCGAGGCTTTTAATGTTTTGCATCCTAGATAGGGTTCGCATCGGAACCCTATCTAGGATGAGGTTTGAAATTAACCTGATGTCAGTTCGACGAAAGCGAAAAATGGTAAGAATCGCTTAGCGATTCTTACCATTTTTCACCATTTGCGTCGTGCGAAGCACGACGCAAATGGCGATATCGAACTCACGTTAAAAAAGAGTGGCGCTTAGCGCCACTCTTTTTAAGAAGTCCCTTTTTTAATCAGCAATTCTCATTACTAAAATCTTTTTTTAGAAAGCCCGCCAACGGTGGGCTTTCTAAAAACAAATTTTAATGTTTCCAACGCCTTTGGCGTTGGAAACATTAAAATCTAGTTCATATAGCAATCCTAAATAGGTTATGAGAGTTCGCCCCGAAAGGGCGCACTCTCACAACACTCAAAATCTTACAACTCATTTAGGAGCGCTATAGTAAGACTTCCTGTTTTTTAATAAGCCCCATTTCCCTTGGGAAAAATCACCACTAAAATAGTTTTAAAGATTAAATGTATATCAAGCCAAAGGCTCATGAGCTTAACATAACTGGCATCCATCTGGACTCGCTTTGCATAGGGAATATCATTACGCCCCGAAACTTGCCATAGTCCCGCAATACCAGGTCGAACGCTAAGTACTCGATCAATAGCTGAACCATATTTACTAAGTTCAGCTTGTACTAGTGGTCTTGGACCAACCACACTCATATCACCCATGAGTACATTCCAAAATTGAGGCAGCTCATCCAAACTAGTTGTCCTCAAGAACTTACCAATTTTAGTAATCCGAGGATCATGTTTGAGTTTAAAAGATGCTTCGTATTCCGCTCGGCTAATTGGACAAGCGTTTAAATAATCTTCTAGAGCTTGATCAGCACCATTAATCATCGTTCTAAACTTAATACAATTAAATTTAGAACCATTTATACCAACTCTAGGATGAATATATAAAACCGAGCCAGGAGAGCTAATGAAAACCAACAACGTAATTGCTAGATAAATTGGTGAAAACGCTGTTAGAACAATTGATGCAAATACGATATCAAAGACTCTTTTTCCCCAAGTCGCATAATGATCTGTACGATCTGTAACCGATTTCTTTGTACGGAGGCTAACTTGACTATTTGCTTTGCTTCTAGTAATCATCAAATCTCTACACCACACCACATAGTTGAACTAATCATACAATGCCTGTCTACTTTTATTGGGGCGATGACGACTATCAAATTTCTCAAGCAGTTAAAAAACTGATAGATACCCATATTGATCCGATGTGGCGAGATTTTAATTATGCAAAAATCAATGCTACGGGGGATCTTGAGGTAATGGACGGATTAAACCAAGCGGTAACTTCGCCCTTTGGGATGGGTAGTCGCTTAACTTGGCTTGCCGATACTGCGATCGCCCAACGATGCGCGGAATCATTACTAGCAGAGTTAGAAAGAACTTTTAATCATTTACCTGTAGACTCCTACATCTTGTTTACATCATCAAATAAGCCTGATGGGAGAGCCAAATCTACCAAGTTATTGCAGAAGTATGCCCAGATTTTAGAGTTTTCGTTAATCCCTCCTTGGAAAACCGATGCGATCGCTCAATTAGTGAAACAAGCTGCAGCAGAAATTGATTTAAAAATAGCATCAGATGGCATAGATTTACTAGTTGATGCGATTGGCAATGATACCCGCCGACTGACAATGGAGTTGCAAAAGTTGCAATTATCACATTATGGAAAAACAAAGCCACTTACCGCTAAAGAGATTTCCCCATTAGTGCAAGCTTCGGCTCACAATAGTTTGCAATTAGCAAGTGCTATTCGCTCAGCAAATACTAGTCAAGCACTCTCATTGATTGCCGAACTACTGCGAAATAATGAAGTAGGTTTGCGGATCTGTGCAACTTTAGTAGGGCAATTTCGCACATGGCTCTGGATTAAATTGATGCAAGAATCGGGAGAGCGAGATGATAAGGCGATCGCTGATGCTGCCGAAATTGGCAATCCTAAGCGCGTTTATTTCTTGAAACAGGAAGTTCAGGGGCTAAATAGTCAAAAGCTGATGCGATCGCTAAGCATTTTGTTGAGGCTAGAAGCTGATCTCAAGCATGGCAAAGATGAAACCGCGACATTGCAAACGGCAATTATTGAGTTATGCCAAGCAATGACCAAATAGTGAACAATGGGCTTAAGCCCATTGCCTGTAATAACAGAAATGGCAACACGATCGCTGCTACGATCAAACCTAGATCATTTACTTAGAAATATGTCCGAAAATTCCGCAACAGTTACCGTTGCACTTAATGGCGATCAGCAGCCTAATCGCAGTTATGAGATTGCGATCGCTTCTCACAGTCTCAAAAACTTAGGCGAAAAGTTAGTAGAAATTGGTTTAGGCAAAAAAAGCAAAAAAGTCCTGATTGTCTCAAATCCAGTCATTTATAAACATTATGGCGAGATTGTCCTAACATCCCTGTCTAAATCAGGGTTTGATGTGGCGCACTTGATTCTGCCAGCAGGTGAACGCTTTAAAACTGCAAATTCACTTCAAAAGATATATGATGCAGCACTTTCACATCGTTTAGAACGCTCATCGATGATTGTTGCGCTTGGTGGCGGAGTAATTGGCGATATGTCAGGCTATGCGGCGGCGACTTGGCTAAGGGGAATCGATCTTGTCCAAGTACCAACTACGCTCTTAGCAATGGTAGATTCCGCGATCGGTGGAAAGACGGGAATCAACCATCCACAGGGCAAAAACCTAATTGGGGCTTTCTATCAGCCTCGCCTCGTTTGGGTTGATCCTGAAGTGCTAAAAACTTTACCTGCCCGTGAATTTCGCTCAGCAATGGCTGAGGTAATTAAGTACGGCGTAATCTGGGATCGGGAATTATTTGATTTATTGGCTAAGTGCGATCGCCTCGATCAGTTGCGCTATATTTCCTCAGAATTACTCCAAACGATTTTGTACCGTTGTGCTAAAGCCAAAGCCGAAGTCGTATCCAAGGATGAGAAAGAAGGAAATCTTCGCGCCATTCTTAACTATGGTCATACTGTTGGTCACGCGATCGAATCAGTTACCAATTATCGTCTCTACAATCATGGCGAAGCCGTTGGTTTAGGCATGGTCATTGCGGGTGCGATCGCTGTCGATCTGGGTCTATGGACTGAAGCCGATCAAGCTCAACAGGTTGCACTGATCACCAAAACTCGACTACCACAAACTTTACCTGCGGATATTGATTTAGATGCAATTATTGAGTCCCTATCCACCGATAAAAAAGTTGAAGCTGGTCAAGTTCGCTTCATTTTGCCAACGGCGATCGGATCGGTAACGCTTAGCGATCGGGTAACCTCAGCTATGGTTAACCAAAATTTACGAAAAATGATGGCATAGTACTTGACACATGAAGTGGTAGTTCGTACTATACTTAAACGTTTATGTCAAGCAAAAAACTGCTAAGCTGAAGTATATCCAAAACTTAATTTGCATATATTGCTTAGCATAGGCATATATTTGTAAACCATTAGTAATTTAAACCAATACCCCCAAGAGTCTAGACAACAGAGATTTCATGACTAAAAAGCCAATTAAAGACCTTCCCCAAATCAACGAACGCATCAGATATCCAAAAATTCGAGTCATTGATATGGAGGGGGAGCAACTCGGCATCCTAACCCCCAAAGAAGCCTTGAAGATGGCTGAAGAAAAAGAGCTAGACCTTGTATTAGTAAGCGACAAGGCTGACCCTCCTGTTTGTCGGATCATGGACTACGGCAAATTTAAGTTTGAGCAAGAGAAGAAGGCGCGTGAAGCTCGCAAAAAGCAACATACCTCTGATGTCAAAGAAGTGAAGATGCGTTACAAGATTGAAGAACATGACTACAAAGTGCGAATCAATCATGCTGAACGCTTCTTAAAAGAAGGTGACAAGGTTAAAGCTACTGTGATGTTTCGTGGCCGTGAGATTCAACACGTTGATCTTGCGGAAGTTTTGTTAAATCGTATGGCTAGCGATCTAGAGTCTGTTGCGGAGATTCAACAATATCCTAAACGCGAAGGAAGAAACATCACGATGTTGATGGCTCCCAAAAAATAATCAAAACGCCTCTTTTTACGAGGCGTTTTAAAACTCAAAATAGGCAGTGAATAGATTTGCTATTCACTGCCTATTTTTTCATGCTGATTTTTGGAAATTATAGCAATGTAAGTTTTCTTAACGTCATTTCGACGAAAGCGAAAAATGGTAAGAATCGCTTAGCGATTCTTACCATTTTTCGTCATTTGCGGCGTGCTTCGCATGACGCAAATGGCTATATCGAACTCACGTTTTCTTAGAACATCAAACCCAAAAGATGAGTGGCGGAGCTTTGCGCCACTCATCTTTTGGGTTTTGACTTTTCAAAAGAGTAATGGCGGCACTTTGCGCCGCCATTACTCTTTTGGGTTTGATCATAAAGCAAAACTTGCGTTGCTATATTGGCAGAATCAATTAGGGAGCAGGAGGCAATAGCGTAAATGGAGGTGTGGTTGTTTGAGGGGGGGTAGGTGTGGTTGCAGCAGGTGCGGAGTCAGCAGGTTGATTAGGATCTACAGCACCAACAACAGGAGCGCCTACAGCACGTAATACTTCGACTCCATTTTGCTGCAAGACTACAATAGGAGGCTCAGCGTTGGTGTCAATTCGCTTAACCAATACTCTACCGTTAGAAATCATCTGACCTGCTTTGACATAACGGGATGTTGGCTCACCAAAGGCATTGATGATGGCGTAAATTGTGCCTGAAACCTCAACAGTACCTGTGATTTTTGTGCCTTCAGCAGCTTTTGTGTCAGGTGGAGTGACTTTGTTCGGACGGTTTGATGTTCTCACTACTACAGCGGCACGAAGATTGGGGGGGGCTTTAGGCTTTTCCAGTAAGGTTTCTAATTTTGGTACTGGATTAATCACTGTACTGGTGAAGGGATCGCGAGACTGCTTAGAGTCAACACCAATTTTCTGTTCTAGTTCCTCAACCCTTGCTTGCTTATCAGTTGTAGCAATAAGCTCCTGCGTTTTTTGCCCAGTAACAAAAGGAGCGTTAAAAGTCGGCGGAGCAGTGGGTTCAACAGGTTTTGCAGCAGTAGTTGTAGGGCTGCTACCAGCACGAGTAGGCAATGGCTGTCCCGATTCTGCAAGTGCTCTCATTTGATCGCAGTCTGTGCCTGCATCAAACAGGGCTTCTTTGATAACGCCTTGTCTCGCCTCTCGTGCTGTACTGATTGTACATTTGACTGGTGCACCCTCACCGCAAGCACTAAGGATTGTAGTAACGCTAAGAATCACGCCAGCTAGGTAATAAATACGCATAATTAAAGTTCCTCTGCTGCCTACTTGGTTTTCGGTACAGCGTCATCCGAATTTTGTCGATTTTGACTGCAAGATAGTAAAGCATTATGGTAATTTTGGCAATCATTAACAAGACATAACATCAAGTTTCATTATATTTCTACGAGTTGTCGCACTGTAGGTTCTATAGCAATCCTAAATAGGTTGTGAGAGTGCGCCCCGAAGGGGCGCACTCTCACAACCCTCAAAATCCTACAACTCATTTAGGAGCGCTACAAAGCGCTGTCAGTAGATGTCCTCTATACTTTTAGTAATAGCTATTGCTGGAGAAATTTGTGGAAATTACATCTGAAGTGTATCAAGGTCAATTTGGTGAATTTACGATTACAAAAGATGATCGCCTTAGCGTAATTATCTATCGCAGTGCTTTGGCGATCGCGGCTTTATGTTTTAGCCTAGGAGTTATGTTAGTGCTATGGCAACCCAATAATCCTAGTATTTTAAATTGGTTGACTTGGGTGTATTTCGGGTTTTCTATCGGGTTAGGTGTTGCGCTCTGGACGATTCATATTTATCTGGAATTGTTGCATCGAGTTTTGCAGATATTTTGGGCGATCGGCGCGATCGCTTCGGTAGGTGTAGCGCTTTACTTTCCCGAACCTTTGGCGATCGCTGTTTATGAGCATCCAATTGCACTGATTGGTGTTGGTTTCAGTTTTGCTGCACTAACAGGCATATTTTTTAAAGAGACTTTTTGTTTTAATCGCTTTGAAACTAAGTTTTTAGTACCTTTGGTTCCTGTGCTAATTCTTGGACATCTAGTGAATTTTTTAACTGTGGCGATCGAGCAAGGACTATTAGGTATTTGGGCAGTTTTGTTTGTAATCTTTGCACTGCGTAAAGTAACCCAAGAAATCCCCTCCGACATTGGCGATAAATCAGTATTTGCCTATCTCAAAGCTCAAAAGCAACAAGCAATTTAATCCAGAGTTTCTAATCAGAAAATCGAGCCAACCTGTGTATTGGAAAATAACCTGATGATTTCTACTCCTGTTAAGACTTACACACCTGAAGAATACCTAGAGTTTGAGACTGCATCTACAACTCGTAACGAAACAATTTCTAGTTTTCAGGAATATTTGTTAATCGATCAGGTAAAACCCCATGTAGAGCGTTATATTAAGCAATCAGAACATCAATGGTTGTTTATCGAGTGTGACAATTTAGAAGATCGGTTTATGCTGTCATCCATTGGTGTTGAAATTTGCTTGGCAGATCTATACGAAAATATTGAGTTTTGAATGAATAAAGCTTTTACTTCGCAGGCTGATGAATGGACAGAGGCGATCGCCACGGTACAAAAGCGCTACGATCGCGAATATCGTAATGAGGCATTTGATTTGCCAGCAGAAGTCGAATCAATGCCACTGTTTCGAGAATGGGTGAGCCATACTTTGTCTAGTAAAATTGCCTCGCCGTTTTGGGAACTTGCCCAATTTCAAAAAAATCAGCGTTGTTTAGATATTGGCTGTGGAGTTAGCTTTTTAATCTATCCTTGGCGTGATTGGGACGTGTTTTTTTATGGGCAGGAAATTAGCTTTGTGGCTAAGGATGCTCTAAATTCAAGAGGGTCACAGCTTAACTCCAAATTATTTAAGGGCGTGCAGCATGGAGCAGCCCACCAGTTAGGTTATGAAAATGGATTTTTTGATCGCGTGATTGCTACGGGTTTTAGTTGTTATTACCCCATTGAGTATTGGAAGTTGGTATTGCGTGAGGCAAAGCGGGTCTTAAAACCCAATGGAGTGCTAATTTTTGATGCGATCGCCCCTGATTTAGAATTTGCCGAAAATTGGGCTATTTTAGAAACCTATCTTGGTGCTGAGGTATTTCTTACGCCGCTTAATGAAATTACGGAGCTAGTGCAGTCGATGGGTGGCAAAATTACTGCCCAAAAAGACGGGTTGCTATTTTGTATGTATCGCGTTCAGTGGTAACTTGTTGAGAGTGGCACAATGCGCCACTCTCAACAAGTATTTGGTTTTTATTTATGTCTGAAAATTCTCAAACAACGGGTGCTGATGCGATTGATGTGGCGATCGCCCAAGGGATTGATTTTGATGGCACACCCATTGATCCTAAAAAGCTTGATCTCTATAGCAGTGTCATGGCGCTTGAAGCAGGTCGTCAGCGCAGTGGCGTAACGAACACCATGCGATCGCGCATAGTCCGTATTGGCGCAAAACACATCCCTCAAGATGAACTCAATCAAAAATTATTAGATGCAGGCTTTGCCCCATTAAAGGATAAAGATATTGCCTATTTTTATAACAAATAACTAAATACAACGGACTAATTGTAATCACTGACAAATCAAAATCAACATAAAAGTGGCGACTCGAAGCACTGCCACTTTTATGTTTTGAGCAATGATATTAGGTTTTAAGAACTGCGATCGCTATGAACGTTTGAGGGGTGCGCTTCAGTTACACTAAAGGAAGCCATTTTATAAAAAACAAGTATATATGCGGTTAAGTGATGTTACCCACCCTAACCAATTGCATGGTCTAACGATCTCGCAATTGGAATCCATTGCTAAGGAAATTCGGCAAAAACATTTAGAAACGATCGCCGCTACAGGCGGACATCTAGGACCTGGGCTAGGCGTAGTCGAACTAACTCTCGCTTTATATCAAACCCTCGATTTAGATCGCGATAAAGTTGTGTGGGATGTGGGGCATCAAGCCTATCCCCACAAATTGATCACAGGACGCTATAAAAATTTCCATACCTTGCGCCAAAAGGATGGCATTGCAGGTTACCTCAATCGTCGCGAAAGTGAATTCGATCATTTCGGTGCAGGACATGCTTCGACCAGTATTTCGGCGGCTCTGGGGATGGCGATCGCCCGTGATTTGCAAGGCGAAAATTACAAGTCTGTAGCAATCATCGGTGATGGCTCCTTGACAGGTGGCATGGCTCTTGAAGCAATTAACCATGCAGGACATCTTCCCAAAACTAATTTATTAGTTGTCCTCAATGACAATGAAATGTCAATTTCGGCAAATGTGGGCGCAATTCCTAAGTACCTGAATAAAATGCGCCTCAGCCCACCGATGAAATTCATCACCAACAATCTCGAAGGACAAATCCGCAATATTCCCTTTGTGGGCGAACAAATTAGTCCTGAGATTGAGCGGATCAAAGACAATCTCAAGATTGTGACCATGGTGCAAAACAAAGTGGGAGCCGTATTTGAAGAACTCGGTTTTACTTACATTGGTCCCGTTGATGGTCACAATCTAAAGGAACTGATAGCCACTTTCAAAATGGCGCATACGCTCACGGGGCCAGTCATGGTTCACGTTAGTACCACTAAGGGCAAGGGTTACAGCTATGCTGAAGCCGATCGCGTTGGCTATCACGCCCAAAACTCCTTTGACCTCGCTACAGGCAAGGCTAAGCCATCCACTTCTAGCAAACCCAAACCTCCTAGCTACTCCAAAGTTTTTGCCGATACGCTGATCAAACTTGCTGAGCATGACAAGCGCATTGTCGCCATTACCGCCGCCATGTCTACGGGGACAGGTTTGGACAAATTCCAAGCTGCATTACCCAATCAATTTATCGATGTTGGTATTGCCGAGCAACACGCGATCACCGTTGCCGCAGGTATGGCTTGCGAAGGAATGCGTCCTGTCGCTGCAATTTATTCCACCTTCCTCCAACGAGGCTTTGACCAGATCATCCATGATGTCTGTATCCAAAATCTGCCTGTCTTCTTCTGTCTTGATCGCGCAGGTATTGTCGGAGCCGATGGTCCCACTCACCAAGGCATGTATGACATCGCCTATCTACGCTGCATTCCCAACATGGTGCTAATGGCTCCCAAGGATGAAGCCGAAATGCAGAACATGATTGTCACTGGTTTAACTCACAATGGTCCGAGTGCCATGCGTTATCCTCGTGGTAACGGTGTAGGCGCACCATTACAAGATGAGGATATCGAGCCATTACCAATCGGCAAAGCTGAAGTTTTGCGTGAAGGCAAGGACGTTTTGTTACTTGCCTATGGCTCAATGGTTTATCCTTCGCTACAGGTTGCGGAACTCTTGAATGAGCATGGTATTAGCGCTACAGTCGTTAATGCCAGATTTGCAAAACCCCTAGATACAGAGCTAATTCTGCCTCTTGCCCAAAAAATTGGTAAGGTTGTCACCCTTGAAGAAGGTTGCCTAATGGGTGGATTTGGTAGCGCTGTCTTGGAAGCTTTGAATGATGCGAATGTGCTAGCTCCTGTTTACCGTATTGGAGTTCCTGATATTCTTGTTGAACACGCTTCGCCAGAGCAGTCATTTAATTCTCTTGGTCTATCCAGTGGTCAAATCTGCGATCGTATTCTCAATCAATTTGCTTTCAATAAACAAACTGTAATTAGCCAGTAACAAAAAAAGGCGGCGCATTGCGCCGCCTTTTTTGTTCTAGCGAGTAGCTAAAAAGTATATAGAAGAGCGCTCCACAGGATTGAGATTATAGTCTAGAAAAACTACATCACTAAAACCAATACGGGTTAGCAAAATTTTAATTTCTTCTGGGGTGTAATAGCGTATTCTCATCATGGTTAGCTCAGAATAAGGACGCTCTGACTGTACTTTCCAAGTTCCTTCCATCCATGCATCAAGTTCGGCTGAGCGAGTCAAGTCTGGAAACTGAATCAGCGCTCGACCATTTGGTTTAAGGATACGATAAAACTCATGAAAGAAAGTCACAGCATGTACTTTCTCAATATGCTGAATACATTCAATCGAATAAACAAAGGTTAGTGATTGATCGGGTATAGTCTTTAGATCTAGTCCTGAACTTCTGATATATGAAACATTTTTAACATCACGATTAAGCTCTTCTGAAACTCTGATAATTGCTTGACTAACATCTACGCCAACTGCACGTTTACAAAACTTACCCACTGCACCAACAATCAAGCCATGCCCACAGCCAAATTCTAGTACCTCGTCATCAGGCTTGATCAATTTCGCTAAAACATTATTAGCAATTTCAGCACGGGAAATGCGAAGTTGGGAGAGTAATTCCTCGTATTCTCCTGGAAGAAAATAGAACTTGTTTTTGGGGTAAAGATAGTGTGGGGAACTGCTGAGAAACTTTTTGGTTAGAAATGCGCGGGTGGAACTCCCTCCCATTTTCCACATTAAGTCAATCAATCCATTCCATCTTAGATAATCATAATCTCCTTTTTCGGCTTTTAATGGTTTGAATAGAAGATTATATAGGCTAGTAATAAACTTGATTGAACGTAATTTTTTTACATTGATTAGCTGCATACTTCTGATCCTGTACCTTAAAAACTATGGAGAAGTAGTGGAGATTTTAGAGTGATTGTACCAGAGCTAATCTCAATTTTTGTATTTATCACAATTTTCAAATAAACAAAAGATAAAGTAAAAACTAAGCAAAACCTTAAATGCTATATTGTGCCTAGCCGTTAAGGGTTGGTATCTATGTACAGCAATTTGCTCTTAAACCCAAACCAAGAAAGACCTTGAAAGTATTGTATTTCAACCTTTTCAAGTTCTTTCTTGTGGTTCGTTTGATCGGTAATTGCTGTATGCTTAACGTGAGTTCGATATAGCCATTTGCGGCGTGCTTTGCACGACGCAAATGGCGAAAAATGGTAAGAATCGCTTAGCGATTCTTACCATTTTTCGCTTTCGTCGAATTGACGTTAGGCTTAGTATTACTTATTTTTTGGTCTCAGGATGCCAAATACTGAGGTATAACCATGGAGGAACGTTGTGCCGCCTACAGGACCAATTTCACCAGAGCAGAAAAAACCACCGAAGGGGATTAAGCCAAGATGCTTTTGTAGAATTTCCGAATCAAAGTTGGGCTTATCATATAGTCTCTCGCCACGTCCCATACAGGAAAACATTAAAGCTGCTGTAGGAGAAATGTTAGGAGCCTCCAAACTCAACTGATTGGTGTAATTAATCAGGGCTTCCTCTAAATCTTCTGCTGAAGCTTTGCCATCGCGTAAATGTAGTTGGATTCTCTGTCCAGGACGCATTCTGTCACCAACCGCGATCGCCCCAGATCTAGGATCAACACCAATAATATTCCGAATCAAGAAATCACCCTGTGATGGATTTGCCTTAAATTCATTCATCACCACACCAATAAACAGTGAATGCTGCGCGAGTTCGCGATCGCTTGGGCTTAAGTCACCCACTGTATCTTGCAATAAGCTCAGAGGTGGCTTGCCCTCCAGTCCCAAAATCAAATTACGCTCACATTCAGAGACCTGCAAGATTTTACCAATGGGTCGGCAACCCTGCGCGACAACAGGATCAATGGTCACATCGCCCCACAGGGCTACACCTAACAAACCAGTACGGTAAAGCTTATACTTGCCTTCTTGGTGAAAGCAAAACAATGCGTTTGCCCCCATGCCGCCACTACTTGCCAAGCCCCCCACCTTGACGGCATTAGGATAAGCAAAATCTAGCCCTTGAATTAAGTCATTAATCGGAAATGAGAACGGATCGCCAACTAAAACAAAACTAGGTGAAACTGTGGGGTCAACATCCGTTAACTTTTCCCAGAGATCGGGAGGACTATCGAGATCTGGCAACAGATGATCATCGAGGTGAAATACTTTTGCTTCGGCATTGGGTAAGTGACCAACTAGTAAGGCGATCGCAGGTTTATCTTCAAACTCTTGCCCATTGCCCACAATTCCCCCGCCAGAGCAGCCAATTAATTTTTGGATTGGCAATTTATCCGCTAGCAACGGTAATAAACGCGGATAGTCGCTAGCAAATGCTGTGGAAACAAACAAGAAGCCTAAGTCAAGTGAGCGATCACCAAGTAAGGCAAATATTTGCTGTGACAGATCCTGTACCGCAGCTTCCAAAGATATTTTTGTCGAAAGACTAGTAACCCACTTCATAGACCTAGCCCTACATCAACTTTACTTCCAGACATTTCTTTATAAATTGCTTGCAAGGGTTTTAGGTAAACCCCAATTTTCAATCTTTAATATTTGAGCTTTTTTTGTGCTTAATATTTAAGCATAGTATCTAAGCTTACCTTGGAGCGTCCTAATTCCGACATTTTCTATGGTTGTGATCAGCAATTCTCATTATGAAACCAATTTTTGTTTCCAGTGCCTTCGGCACTGGAAACAAAAATTGGTTTTTTGATAGTCCGCTAACGGTGGACTATCAAAAAACCAATTTTTATAATGAGAATTGCTGTTTACATAGACTAAGACTTGGTAAGTCGCTGAAAGCACAGTAAAATATTTTGGGATCTGTCCAAAGGATAGGTTGCCAAGTTTAAGTTATATATAGTTTACAAACTTTACAAATACGTTACCGATACATTTATTAAAGACAAATTAACGGAGACAACAACATGCAGGATGCAATTACCAGCCTAATCGGTGCTTATGATGCAACTGGTAAATATTTTGATCGCGATGCCATGGATACCCTCAAGTCCTTTTTTGCAACAGGCAACGCCCGCTTAGCCGCGTCTTCGGCAATCACCGCAAATGCGGCTTCGATTGTGCGTAAGGCTGGTTCTCAATTATTTGAAGAAGTTCCCGATTTGATCCGCCCAGGTGGTAATGCTTATACAACACGCCGTTTTGCGGCTTGCTTGCGTGACATGGACTATTATTTGCGCTATGCCTCCTATGCTCTAGTTGCGGGCAACAATGATGTTCTCGACGAAAGAGTCTTGCAGGGTTTGCGTGATACCTATAGCTCTCTAGGCGTACCAATCGGACCAACTGTTCTGGGTATTCAGATTATGAAACAAGCTGTTATGGACTTAGTAGGTGAAAGTGCTGACTGGTTGGCAGCACCCTTTGACTACATGAGTCGCGAACTTAGCGAAAAGAATATCTAACTAAAAAAGGGGGCAAATCGCCCTTTTTTAGCCTGAGTTTGCAATAAGCTAAAAATTTTAAAAATTAGAACAGAAAAAGCCTCGCAATGTGAGGCTTTTTCTGTTTTGCCTCCTATAGCAATGTAAGTTTTGCTTAGGACATAAAACCAAAAAGATGAGTGGCGGCGCGAAGCGCCGCCACTCATCTTTTTGGTTTTGATTTGTCCTATCTATCTCTTGCGTTGCCATAGAAAACGTTTGTGGTGTGAATCCTTAGGGGCTTGCTAGAAGATAAGGTGCCAATCCAAATATAAAACCAGAATCAGTGGGGCGGCGGAGCCGCCCCACTGATTCTGGTTTTATATTTGGTATTTTATTAAATTGTAAGTCCCCTACTAGGAGACAGTTTGAAATTAACTCAAACTGAGGTTTTTTTAGTTAGATATAATTCTTCAAAATGATTTAAGATTGTTAATAATCGAAACAAGCTCGATTTAGTCTAGGAGAGATTTTATATATGGCTTTAGTACCAATGCGCCTGCTGCTCGATCATGCGGCTGAAAACGGATATGGCATCCCTGCATTTAACGTCAACAACATGGAGCAAATCCAGTCGATCATGCAGGCCGCTAATGAAACCAACAGCCCTGTGATCCTACAAGCTTCTCGTGGCGCACGCAATTATGCAGGCGAAAATTTCTTGCGCCATTTAATTTTGGCTGCTGCCGAAACTTATCCTCATCTGCCCATCGTGATGCACCAAGATCATGGTAATGCCCCAGCAACTTGCTATTCTGCAATCCAAAATGGCTTTACCAGCGTAATGATGGATGGCTCCTTGGAAGCTGATGCTAAAACTCCTGCTAGCTATGAGTACAACGTAGCTGTTACTTCTGAAGTTGTCAAAGTAGCTCATGCCTTCGGCGCAAGCGTTGAAGGTGAACTAGGCTGCTTAGGCTCTCTTGAAACTGGTAAGGGTGAAGCTGAAGATGGACATGGTTTTGAAGGTGCTTTAGATCATTCACAACTTTTGACCGACCCTGATGAAGCTGCTGATTTCGTTGAGCGCACTCAGGTTGATGCCCTTGCAGTAGCGATCGGTACTAGCCATGGTGCATATAAGTTTACTCGCAAGCCTACAGGTGAAATCTTAGCGATCAGCCGTATTGAAGAAATTCATAACCGCTTGCCTAACACCCACCTTGTCATGCATGGTTCTTCTTCAGTTCCTGAAGATCTACTTGCCATGATCAACGAATTTGGCGGCGCAATTCCTGAAACCTATGGTGTACCTGTTGAAGAAATTCAAAAGGGCATCAAGTGCGGTGTGCGTAAGGTCAATATTGACACTGACTGCCGTCTTGCCATCACTGCTGCGGTACGTGAAGCATTGTTCAAGAATCCTAAAGAGTTCGATCCTCGCCACTTCTTGAAGCCATCAATCAAGTACATGCAAAAAGTATGTGCCGATCGCTATACTCAGTTTGAAGCTGCTGGACAAGCTGGCAAGATCAAGCAAGTTAGTATTTACGACTTTGTTCCTAAGTATGCCAAGGGCGAATTGAAGCAAGTTAGCCGTGAAGTTGTTAAGGCTTAAACATTAAAAAGCATCGTAAGCTGAGCTTTTTTACCCACCATCAAAAAAGAGGGGGCGCATTGCGCTCCTTCTTTTTTGATAGCATTGTTGTAGTTGCAGATAGTTGCAGTCAGTATCCAACCAAACCTTTGCTCATGACTTCTTCTTCGTTTTCTGTGGTTGAGCCAAATAAATTAAATCTAGCCAAAAAACCAAAACTTTTGGTAGTGGATGATGAGCAAGATAACCTTGATTTGCTATATCGCACCTTTCGGAGAGAATTTACGGTGTTTCGAGCAGATAGTGCAATCAGGGCGTTAGAGATTCTGGAACATGAAGGCGAGATGGCTGCAATCATTTCCGATCAGCGTATGCCTGAAATGAATGGAACCGAGTTTCTTAGTCGTACTGTTTCCGATTTCCCTGATACGATGCGGATCGTGCTGACGGGATATACAGACATTAAGGATTTGATCGATGCGATTAATTCTGGACAGGTTCATAAATATATTACGAAGCCTTGGGAACCAGACCAACTAAAGTTGGTTGTGTCACAAGCGACCCATAGCTACGATTTGCTAAAGCAACGTTCTGAGGAGTTGAGCCGATCGCAAGCCCAGAATGCTTTGTTGTCAGTAATTGTAGCGATCGCCCAAAAATCGAATCATATGTCTGGATGTATGCTGCCTTTAGCTGATGCATTTTGGCAAAATTTTAGTGCTGACGGGGTGATCTTGCAGTTGGTTGAGCAAGACGCTTTGAGCGATACTCAAGCTATATGTGGTGATTATCTTTGGAATTTGGCTACCGATCCTTTAGTACAGATGGCGATCGCTGAGAAAAAGTCTCAAATTTCTCTGTCTCCACATCAGCTAGCTGATCCAGATCAACCCTGCAAAACTAATTTGGCGATCGCGATTACTTTCCGTGAACAGATTTTGGGGATATTGGCAATGCGTTGGCGCAGGGCAAATGCTTTGAGCCTTGACGATGTTGTGGTAATTCAGAAATGTGCTGATGAAGTAGCGCTTGCCCTAATTTGTATTCGTTATTATGAAAGACTTTGACACTCTTCTAGCTTTGGCGATTACAATCGCCAATCAAGCTCATGCAGGACAATTAGATAAGGCAGGAAAGCCCTACATTTCACATCCATTAGCGGTGATGGCTCAGATGGATACTCTTGAGAGTAAGATTGTGGCGGTTTTGCATGATGCGATTGAGGACTCTGATTTGACGATCGCAGATTTGGTTCGCCAAGGTTTTCCTGAATTTATTAATGAGGCGATCGCTGCGATTACTAAGAGAGATGGTGAGCCTTATGAAGATTACATTTTGCGGGTGAAGTCCAATGCGATCGCCCGTAAAGTCAAGATTGCCGATGTGACTCACAACATGGATATCAGTCGAATTGCTAATCCCACAGAAAAAGATTTTCAGCGTTTAGAGAAATACAAAAAAGTTCTCCAAGAATTAACCGCTAACTAAGAAGGGATGCTTTGCGCCCCTTCTTAGTGCTTAAAAACTACCCATGCTTAGGGGAACCCAATCTCCAGTTGTAGTTAAGCCTAAAAACATGGACTCTTGCGATCGGATTGATTTACCAGTAAGCGCACAAGATTCATTTCTCTGAGCTGTCGCCGTGACACTAGCGCGAATTTGTTCTGGTGAGATCCGTTTCTGCGTCGGTGATGTTTGCCTCTGATCGATGTAATCCCATAAAACACCACGGATGAGAGCCTGATAGCCTTGTCCTCCCGCAAGTTCCTTGAGCTTTTCCTTTAACTCGCGCTCTAAGCGAATGCTTGTAACTTCCATCTCGGTGGTTGCGGGGCTTTGATGTAGTGTCTGCATAAATATTTCTCCTAGTTAGTTTACAAACTTAGATATCTATGTTTATACTACAAGTGTAGTATGACTATCTAAGAAATTCCAAGTACATTCCCATGAAATCCTATTTGCCCATCGGTCAGCATCAGATCGGATATCCCCAAGTTTGGCAGCGAGCCAATACCTTGGCAATATCTGGCTTTGCGATGACCATTGGGAGACAAGATGCAATTGGGATTTGTGGCGATATTTTTGGTGATATTTCTGGCGATCTCAGGAACTTAGAATCTCCCGACCATTCAGTCAACAAAGGATCGCGGAGAGATGTTCTCACCAGCCTTAGCCGATTTATTAGTGCAATTAATCCAGAGACATACCCAAGCGGGAGGTATCGGCAGATCGCCATACCCACATAACGATTAGACAATCAAGTCTTTCGCCCCCGCTTTCACACCGAAGAAAGCGGGGGCATTTTTTTATAGCGGTTTTCCAATGAGTGCATACTCATTGGAAAACCAAAAATCAATCCTAGTAAGAGTTTTAAGGTTTAATTTTGCCTACGGCAAAATTAAACCAGCTATATCGTGAGGAGAAACCAGTGCAATCTATCAACCAATATGAACCAGATGTATTGAGGCAATCGGTAGTCGTGTTTTCGCAAAACTATTTGCCTGTGAGCCGTATCAACATCAAACGCGCGATCGCATTGCTAGTCACAGGTCGCGCCGAACCCTTGGAGCTAATGAGCCAACAAACTTGGCAAGTTGTTTCCCCCAGACTCATCTTGCAAGTGCCAGAACATATCCGTCTGACGCTGACGAAATCAGAACGATTTTGGCGAGTTCCACCAGTCGCCCGTAGAGAAATTTTGCGCCGTGACAATCACACTTGCCAATATTGCGGCAACACTAAAAACCTGACGATCGATCACGTCATCCCCCGCGCTAAGGGTGGATTGAATACTTGGGAAAACGTCGTCATTGCTTGTGAGCCTTGCAATAACCGTAAGGGAAATCGCACACCTCACGAAGCCAATATGACTTTGCGAACTAAGCCAAAAGCCCCGATGCATCCTACCGTTGCCTTTGCCGAACAATTCTGGCGATCGCAACAAGAAATAAACAGTGGATAGCGATCCATATCGCGATTTTCAAGTTGCCGATGACAGCTTGAAAATCGCCCCCTATTTAGATTGATATATTCTGGAGAATCAATCCCAATGTTGAAACTCACTTACACTGAAGCTGGATTGCACTTAGAGAGATTAGATATCTCTTTGGAGGAGTTCGTCACCAATCGGATGTTGCTCAGCTTGCGTTCTGGCTTGTCGATCCATATTGAATCCAGTCGAGCAGCATTTCTGTTAACTGCGGATGTTGTGGATTTATTGTTACTAAAGTCTGTCATGTCCGATCGCCTCTCTAATAAGCTGAGTGTGGATAGAGTTGACGATCGCTATGTTGAGGTTTGCTTTAGTGGTACTTGGATCTCTAGCGATCTTTGTGCTGAGGAAGGAACTCTGGTGACTGCTTTAGGCGATCGCGTTGAGTTCTATTTGCACAAGCTCTGGAAGATCAGCGAGTCCACCTTAACATTTGCAAATTGACTTACGGCAATCTAATACCACGTCAGTTCGACGAAAGCGAAAAATGGTAAGAATCGCTAGCGATTCTTACCATTTTTCTTTATTTGCGGCGTGCGAAGCACGCCGCAAATGGCTATATCGAACTCACGTTAAATGAATTTTAGATTTGAGGAACAAAGCGTTCCTTTATAGGAACGGATGTATATTCAGAAACAATGCGACGGAACTCATCACCATCTAGAGTTTCGTTTTCAACTAGAAGATCAACAACGCGATCGATCGCGGCTCGATTTTCGTAGACAATCTGTAGGGCTGATTGATAACATTTCTGCACGATTTCACGAACTTGCTGATCGATTTTTGCCGAAATATCCTCCGAATATTGCGATCCACCGCCCATGCTGCGACCGAGAAATACCTCAGAGCTTTGACCTTCAAGGGCTAGTTGACCAATGTTGGACATGCCATAACGAGTTACCATTTGACGTGCCATGCCACTGACCTGTTGCAAATCTCCACCTGCGCCTGTGGTTACTTCGGCAGCACCAAATACAGCCTCTTCAGCAGCACGACCACCTAGAGCCGCTGTAATGCGGGCTAGGATTTGACCTCGTGAAACTAAGGTTTGTTCTTCATCGGGAGTAAACCATGTCAATCCAGCTGCTTGCCCTCTAGGAATCAAGGTAACTTTTTGGACTGGATCATGATCCTTAAGCAATGTACCGACGATCGCATGACCAACTTCGTGATAAGCAATCAAACGCTTGTTACGGCTATCAACGAGGGCTTTACCCTCTAGTCCCGCAATCACGCGATCAACGGCATCATCAATTTCTGCCATCGTCATTGCATCTTTACGGCGACGTGCGGTAAGAATGGCAGCTTCATTCAAAAGGTTGGCGAGATCAGCACCAGCAAATCCGGGGGTACGACGGGCGATCGCTTCTAAAGAAACTTCAGGGCTAATCTTTTTATCGCGAGCATGAACATTCAAAACTTGCAAACGACCCTTGATATCAGGTGGATCAACACCAATTTGGCGATCAAAACGACCGGGACGCAATAGAGCTGAGTCAAGCACATCGGCACGGTTAGTTGCGGCAATTACGATGACACCAGAGTTACCTTCAAATCCATCCATTTCTGTAAGGATTTGGTTAAGGGTTTGTTCGCGTTCATCATTGCCGCCACCAATACCAGCGCCACGTTGGCGACCCACCGCATCAATTTCATCAATAAAGATAATACAAGGAGCGTTTTCCTTGGCTTTCTTGAAAAGGTCGCGCACTCTTGATGCACCAACACCAACAAACATTTCGACAAACTCAGAACCCGAAACGGAGAAGAAAGGTACACCTGCTTCACCAGCGATCGCCTTAGCCAGCAAAGTTTTACCAGTTCCAGGAGGTCCAATCAATAAAACGCCCTTGGGAATCTTAGCCCCAACCGCAGTAAAGCGTTCGGGCTTTTTCAAGAATGTGACAACTTCTTGTAGCTCTTCTTTAGCTTCTTCAATACCAGCTACATCATCAAACTTCACGCCAGTTTGAGCATCCATCGCAAAACGAGCCTTAGATTTGCCAAAATCCATCGCTTGTCCGGGACCACCCATTTGATTGGATCGGCGGAACAAGAAAAACAAACCAGCAATTAAAGCGATCGGAAAAATTAAGTTACTAATAAAGCCCCAGATTGCACCATTGTTGCTAGGTGGATAGATGGCCAGATCGATACCGCCTTCGTTGAGTTTATCCATCAACTCAGGTGCATATATTGGCAAATCAACTCTAGCGCGTTGCTCTTTGCCTTCAATTTGGGGATCGGTTGCTACGATTACCGCCGTGCGACCACCATCAAAAATATCAACTTTGCGTACCCGATGTTCATCAAGATACTCAAGGAATCTTCCATAGGCTATGCGGGTATTCGCCGCATTCACAGTGGGACGGCTAGGTGCGGGACGAGCTACTAATGTCTGCCATCCAAAAAAGCCGATGATCGCTATGGGCAGTAACCACAGCAGTGCAGTTCTCCAAGAGGATTTCATATAGCAAAAAGCCTGATGTTCAAAATAATTTCTTAACTAAACTTAACTTACCATGATCTTTAATCAATGGGATCGCGCGATCGCAAATATCTACCCAAATCTAGGTATTCGTATTGCTGCTCCTTCTTTGGGTAGAGCCGTAGCAAATGATCGTGCAGCTGTCCGCAAGCAAAACTTTCAAAATGGTTTCAAAATGGCAAGTAGCTAGGCATAAGTAAACTAAAAACCTAGAAAACTGTCCTGCCCACTACGAGGGCGGGACAGCTTCTGGTTTTAGGTTTTAATTATGGTGAGATACTTAGTACTAATAAAGGACAAAATGGCTAAGCCATTTTGTCCTTTAAAACTCTTACTGGGTTGGTATAAATAGGTGAGGATAAAGGACGATGTGCGCCGCCTATCCTCAACATGATCTTTTGATGAGTAAATACAGGATTTTTCTTGGTGATGGGTTCGCCAATTCAAGGATGAAATGCAACGGGTTCTGATGAAGCAAAGAATACTTCGTAAGGAGTACGATAGTCAAGTGATTTTCTGGGTCTGTAATTGATCAAATTCACTGCCTTCTGAAAGTCCTCTTCTTTCACGATTTTAAAGTTTGTACTTTTGGGATAGAACTCTCTAATTAATCCATTGGTGTGTTCATTCAATCCACGTTCCCATGAATGATAT